>NZ_JAVRBF010000166.1:0-1833 GCF_032436805.1 Streptomyces sp. P17
AATGCGACGCGGTGTCCGGCCTGGCAGGCGCGGACCGCGAGCCCGATGGCCAGGTGCGTCTTGCCCGTGCCCGGCGGCCCGAGGAAAATCGCGTTCTCCTTGCCGGTGATGAAGTCCAATGTTCCCAGATGCGCGAGTTGTTGGCGCGTCATGCCGCGCAGATGGGTGACATCCAGCTCCTCGATCGTCTTGATCGCGGGGAAGCGGGCGGAGCGGATACGGGCCTCGCCGCCGTGCGACTCGCGGGCGGCGACTTCCCGCTGCAGGCAGGCCACCAGGTACTCGGTGTGGGTCCATGCTTCGGTCCGGGCGCGTTCGGCTAGGCGTTCGGCGGCGTCCAGCAGTGCCGGGGCTTTCATGGCGCGGGAGTAGAAGGCCAGGTCGGAGGCTGTCTGCTCGCCGGTGCGGCGGCCGGCCGTGGTGCCGGTGGTGGCCTTGGCCGCGGTGGTGGAGGGCATCAGGACGCCTCCGCCCCGTCGTGGCCGGCGCCGTCGCTCTCCGCGCCGCCGTCGATGACGGTGAACATGCGGTCGTAGCCGGCCAGCGAGCGTTGCTCGACCTCCACTTCGGCCGGTGCCGTGTGTGCCGCCGCGGCGGCTCTGGCGTGCAGGAACTCGCCGCGCAGCAGGCGGGCGGCCTCGGCGTGTGCGGGGTCGGTGAGGGTCTGGTGGCGGGCCCAGCAGCGCGGGTGCCAGGCCACCTGTGTGCCGTTGCAGGTGGCGGACACGGTCTGGGTGTCGACCCGCACGGTCACCTTGTGGCCGATCGCGCGCGGGTGGATGGAGTAGTCGCAGGTGCCCACGCGGACGTAGTGGTCGCGTCCCAGACGCATGGTCAGCTGCCACCAGGCGGGCGGGTCGATGGGCGGCAGGGCGAGCATCCCGGCCCGGTCTGCCTCCCAGCGGTCGGCCGGGCGGGCGTCGATGGTGCGGTGGCGGCGCCGGTTGGCCACCTTCAGCCAGCCGCCGAGCTGGGCGTTGAAGTCGGCCGGCCCGCTGAAGGTGCGGCCGGGCAGGAAACTGGTCTCCAGGTAGCCGTTGGCGCGCTCGACCAGTCCCTTCGCCTCCGGATCGCGGGGGCGGGTCTGGAAGACCCGCACGCCCAGCAGTCCGGCCAGAGCGGCGAACTCAGCCGTCAGCTTCCCGCCCCGGCCCACCGCGCCCTCGTTGTCCCACACCAGCGTCCTGGGCACCGCGCCCCACTCGGACAGCAGCCGCCAGTGCCCGTCGATCAGATCGCCGGCCTGCCGGGAGGGCAGCAGGCGGGCGGTGATCACCCGCGAGTAGCCGGCCACCATCACCAGGACCGGCGGGGAGGCGGCCTGCCCGTAGCCGAGGGGGATCTCGGCCGGCGGGAACCACAGGTCGCACTGGGCGATCTCGCCGGGCTGGTAGACGGTGCGCGAGACCGGGTCAGCGGGCAGATACGCGGGCCGCAGCTCACGCACCCGCTCCTTGAGCACGGTCATCCCCCGCTGCCAGCCGATCCGCTCGGCGATGACAGTGGCGGGCATGGTGGGGGTGGCCTTCAGCAGCTCGCGGATCGCGGGTTCGAAGGTATCGACCGCGGAGCCCGCCGGGGCACGGGTGTACTTCGGCGGCCGGTCGGTGTTCAGGGCCTTCTTCACGGTGTTCTTCGAGATGCCCAGGTGCCGGGCGACAGCCCGGACCGGCATGCCCTCAGCGCGGTGCAGCCTGCGGATCTCTGCCCAGTCCTCCACGCGGATCACCCTCTCCTCCTGACTCCCTGTCAGAAGTCAGAATGGTCAGAAGATCACGGAGTGGGTCACTTTTGATCCGCCGTTCGTGAGCCAGTTTTCAGGCGTCGCCGACA
>NZ_JAVRBF010000293.1:0-518 GCF_032436805.1 Streptomyces sp. P17
GGCAGGCTTTATTTTGTTGCGCGCACTTCAATCAAGATGCTTTCTTCATTAGATGAATTTTAATGGGCTGCCTATGCAGCTAGGGTGCGAGCACGCTACTATACTCATCGAAAGGGTGTGAATTTGCCAAGTGGTGAATAAGGTTCTCGCCCTAGCAACACACTTCATGTTTGTCATGGTGGTTAGCGGCTTGCACATTGCGCCCCGCACGGATGCTAGGCAACTTACTTGTCGGCGGCTGTGTGAAGGGTTCCATGACACTGGCCCTTATTACTAAAGGAGATAGGGTTATGAAAAAACCGATCGCTCTGTTCGCTATCGCAGGTATGTTGGCTTCTCCGTTGGCGCTGGCCCAGCCCGCCCCCGATGCGTCGCCCGCCACGCCTTCCCCCACTACTACACCTCCGGCTAACGCTGCAGGCACCGCTGGCGGTGGCGCAGGCGGCTCTGGTGCCGGTGCGGGCGCCGCAGGCGCTGGCGGCGTCGGCGCGGGTGGCGCTGCTGCTGGCGGCCTTGCC
>NZ_JAVRBF010000294.1:0-517 GCF_032436805.1 Streptomyces sp. P17
GGGATCTCCCCGCGTGAGGCGCTGGCGATGGATCCGCAGCAGCGGCTGCTGCTGGAGACGTCGTGGGAGGTGCTGGAGCGTGCGGGTCTCAACCCGCAGGGGCTGAAGGGGAGTTCGACGGGAGTGTTCGTCGGCGCCTCGTCCTCCGCGTACGTCCCCGACGTGGACCACGTGGATGCGAGCGTCGAGGGCCACACGATGACCGGCAACCTGGCGAGCGTTCTCTCGGGCCGGGTGTCGTACACGTTCGGCTTCGAGGGCCCCGCGGTGTCGGTGGACACGGCCTGCTCGTCCTCGCTGGTGGCGCTGCATCTGGCCGTGCAGTCCCTGCGGCAGGGGGAGTGCACTCTGGCGCTCGCCGGCGGTGTCACCGTCCTCGCCAGCCCCGGCGGCTTCATCGAGTTCTCGCGGCAGCGGGGTCTGGCACAGGACGGGCGCTGCAAGCCGTTCTCGGCCGACGCCGACGGCACCGCCTGGGCTGAGGGCGTCGGGATGCTGGCGTTGGAGCGGTTGTCGG
>NZ_JAVRBF010000295.1:0-515 GCF_032436805.1 Streptomyces sp. P17
TCACCGACAGTAAGATTATCAGGCAAACCCTTCTGCTCACGCAGATACAGGTTATATTCGTTCACCTGATTGTTGGTGTAGGCCAGAATACGAGAGGTGCTATCATCAACCGGAACCACGAACTGCTGACCAAGCATGGCCTGCATTTCATCGTCGTTCAGATGAATGACGCTATGACCGTCCACATGAATAGGCAGGAACTCCCCTGTTTCCACAGTGGTTCGTAACTGCTGGCAAACGTCCATGAGAGCCTGATTGTTGCGGTTACGCATCTGCTCAGTCAGTTCATAGAACGGAGCGTTCTGCCGATAGATCGGACTGATTGCTTCATAGATTGGAGCCAATTGATTATGGTCACCGACATATACGATTTTGCAATCGAACGTGCCTTCCATAATCATGTTGTAGAGGTCGCTATCGATCATCGAACATTCATCGATAAAGATGATTTTGTTCGTATAGACCTCCCAGTTACGTGTACGGGAAAGCAACTGCTTTCCGGTCTTGAAATCGAG
>NZ_JAVRBF010000296.1:0-515 GCF_032436805.1 Streptomyces sp. P17
GTGGGCTTCGTTGCGGCTGGTCTTCGGGATGAACGGCAAGATGTCAAAAAGTTCGCCATCATTATAATGGTGGTAGCCCTTGTCACAGGTCATCCACTTTTTGCACCGCTGATTGGTACTCTCGTCCGAGACGAACGGTAACCAAGCTAGCACCCCATTGATGAGTTCCTTGTACTCATTACTGTCCATATTAAGACGGTAATTTATCGGCATAATAAGCCGGAACCTGTTTTCATCAGGGGTATGCCTTTTGGTCGTGTAAGTCAGGAACTTCCAGCGAGCCATTAGATCATGCACCATGTCGAGTTGCATGGTTCCATCCACATCAAGAACCAGCATATCAAAACCGGGGATCATGTTTTCCTCGGCACGGTGGCCCTTCGCTGCATGGTGGTTAATCCAGTGCATATCAGGGGCCATCATCAGTTCATGCAACCGTTCCCAAGGAACATTCTCATTGAGATAGTTGTATGCGAAGTGACCGGAGTAAGCGATTGTCATCGCTTCAAGATCGG
>NZ_JAVRBF010000167.1:0-1790 GCF_032436805.1 Streptomyces sp. P17
GACGCTGTTGGTTAATCCGGGGCCCTGCTACTTCGCCCCGCCGGTCGTTTGGTCGGCGGGGCGAAGTGCTGCGAAGTGGCTGGTGCGGGTGCGGGCCCGTGGTGTGCCGGTGAGATGGGCGTCGATGCGGGCGAGGTTGAGGGCGGCGCCGGTGAGCTGGTGCTGGAGGCTGGTCTTCGCCAGGCCCTGGTAGCGGGATCTGCGCAGGCCGCAGCGACCAGCGCCCTGGGAGATGGTGCCTTCGACCCCGGCACGAATCTTGTAGCGCTCTTTCCACGTGTCGGTCTGCTGCTCGGCGCGGGCCTGGCGGACGGCCTCGTACTCGTCTCGGTGCCGCAGGTTGAGTTCGCGGCGTTCGGCCCTGGGCGAGGTGACACAGTCGCGCAGGTGGGGGCAGGTGCGGCAGTCGGCGGGGCTGAAGCGGACCCGGATGACGGGCAGACCCTGTTGCGAGTGCCGGTGGTGCCACTGGGTGCTGGTGACGCCGTTCGGGCAGGTCACCTGCTCGTGGTCCCAGTCGATGGTGAAGGCGTCCTGCCCGTAGGGGCCACCGGCCGAAGCGGCGGTGTTGTCCGCCATCGGTCCGTGCAGGCTGACGCCGTGCTCCGCGCGGGCGGCCACGACCTGGGCGGCTGTGGGGTAGCCGGCGTCCACCCAGTGCTCGCCGGGCAGACAGTCCCGGGCGGCGAGCGAGGTGTGGATCTCCTTGCTCATCACGCTGTCGGGGACGGTGGCGACGGTGGTGGCCATGTTGGTGATCAGGTTCGGGGCATCCGGCTCGCAGGTTTCGGTGAGGTGGACCTTGTAGCCGTCCCACAGGGTCTCGCGCTTGACGCTGCCGCGGGCCTCGGTGTCATAGGGGGTGACCAGGCGCAACGCGCCTGGTGGCCGGTCTTTTGGGTCCCTGCGCCTCACCTCGCCCCCGACCAGGTGGAACTGCTGCACCCACACCTGCCGCAGAATCTCCACCTCTTCCAGCGCCCGTAGATCTTCAGGCGCGTGAGGTGCGAAGACGGCCTGAAGCAGCCGCATCCCGTCCGCCCCGATCCGCAGGCCCACCTCGTCACGCTTGGTGCGGGCCTTGGGAAACCGGGAGTCCTCGGCGCGGGTGGCGTAGTGCCGGAACCAATCCGGCTCGGCGACCTTCGTCAGCCAGTCGGGATCAGCCTGGGCCAGCGCGTTGAGCGCCGAGCGCAGTGTCTCGGCGACCATCTCCAACCAGGACAGCTCCCGCGCGGCCGACAGTACATGGGTGGAGTCTGTGCGGGCTCGGCCTGCCGTCTTGAGCAGCCCTTTTTCCCGGGCCGCAGTGAGGATGCCGTCCAGCACCCGCCGCCCGGCATCCGCCTGAACCAGCCGGTCCCGGAACTCCGAGAGCACCGAGAAGTCGAAGCCCGGATCACCAAGGTCCAGCCCGAGGGCGTACTTGAAGTCGATCCGGGCTCTCACCGCCTCCGCGGCCTGCCGGTCGGTCAGCCCCTCGACGAACTGCAACACCAGCACCAGCGCCAGCCGCCCCGGCGACCAGGCAGGCTTCCCCCGCACCGGGAACAGGTCCGCGAACTCCTCGTCGATGAACAGCGGCCCCAGTTCGTCCCTCACCCGGATCGCCAGGCTCCCCTTCGGGAACGCGGCCCGCGCCACCCGCACCGTCTCCGCCGGGATCTCCCACGATCCCTTCGGCTGCATCGACATCCGCACCCACCCCATACGACAACGTCGGCCTTCAAGACCACAACCGGGTCTCGAAGGCCGACGTCACGCAGGGCCCCGGATTAACCAACAGCGTC
>NZ_JAVRBF010000297.1:0-514 GCF_032436805.1 Streptomyces sp. P17
ATGCTGACGAAGATGGTGTTATGCAGCACGGTATGCGCGCGGTGTTGCTGGGTACGTCTGATTCTGGCGACAAGGTGGCCTATGCGGCACTGTCTGATGGTATTACGCGATCGTTGAAGAATATTATTTCTATCATCGGACACCCGTCAACGTGGCCGACGCCTGTTCCAGTCATGGCGACTGAGAAACGCTCGCGTAACGGGTTCCGGTTTATGACGCTGCGACTGGCACTATGAAGGTCTTAGTGGCCTGTGAATACAGCGGAGTTGTTCGGGACGCGATGAGAGCGAGGGGTCATGACGCCATGAGCTGTGACATCCTCCCCACAGACGCACCCGGGCCGCACTACCAAGGTGACGTTCGTGACTTAATGACAGAAGAATGGGATCTGGTGATTGCGCACCCCCCGTGCACGTATCTGGCTAACTCCGGCGTTTCGTGGTTGAAGAAAGACCCAGACCGTTGGACGAAGATGAAAGAAGGTGCCGAGTTCTTCCGAGATCGGAAGAGCGTC
>NZ_JAVRBF010000168.1:0-1788 GCF_032436805.1 Streptomyces sp. P17
CTAGCCCCATCCTCCGCACGTCACTGGTCTGAGTGACGTCTGTCGGGCTGGCGCTGGTCAGGACAGGTTGATTTCCAGCAGGTCGAGGAGGTGCAGCTGCACGCCGCGGGTGATGTGGAGTACCTGGGGCGTGCAGTTGCCGGGGCTGGTGGCCAGGTCGAGTTCACCGAGGTGGTAGAAGATCATGCGGGCGGTGGGGCGTTCGCGGCGGTTGTCCGGGTAGAGGCCGGTCATCCTGCCGTCCGGGCTGCCATCGCGTTCCAGGGCTCGGCGTACCTGTCGTTCGATCAGGCTGTAGACCAGCAGCGCGAGCATGAGTACGTGCAGCAGTGCGGCGATGCGCTTGTTGCCGTGCAGGAAGACCGGCGCCACGGCCAGGGGGCCCTTGAGTTCGCTGTAGCGGCGCTCGACCTGGGGCTGTCCCTTGTAAGCCAGGAACACCGCGGCGGCGTCGGCTTTCACGGGCTCCTGGTTGGTGACCAGGGCGTACCAGCCGTCGGCGTGGGCCTGCGTGTCGAGCACGTCCTGGTCGAAGTGCCAGATGAGGGCCGGCTTCCCGCCGGGGCCGTCGTTGATGTGGGTGCGCAGGCAGTCGGTGACGCGCCGCTTGGCGGCGATCACCCCGATCTTCGCGGAGACTTTGTCGCGGGTCGGGTAGTAGCGGCCGCCGGCCAGCCGCGCCAGCTTGTCCAGGTCTTCACGGGCCTTGGAAAGGCGCTTGTCGCGGGCCTTGGCCTGCGCAAGAGCGTTGCCGGCGCTGTAGACCAGGATGCGGCGCACGGTGATCGGCGGGTCGCTTCTGCGCTTGCCGGTCAGGGTGTGGGTGTCTTCCAGGACCCGGTAGTCGGGGCGGTCCATAGTGGGGCGGTCGGCCACACGCAGCGGGATGTACTCGACTCGCTCCGCGGTCTCGGGGTCGAGGGCGGCGAACACCGACGCGTCGGTGGCCGAGGCCGCGAGCGGTGCGATGAACTCGACCTGCGCGCCGGACAGCGCGGTGAGGTTGTCGTAGGACACCAGTTTGCTGTCCCCGATCATCAGGAAGCGCTTGACGGCGGCGGTCTTCTGGAACCGCGCTATCGCCGAGACCACTTGGGTGATCTCGCCGCTCTGGCCGGAGATCGCCGTGGCCAGCAGCGGGATGGCCCCGTCCGCGCTGACCCCCAGGCCGGCCTGGATCTGCTTGAGGTCCACCCGCCGGTCCTTCGGGTGTCCGTAGGCGACCTTGGGATAGTCCGGGTCCTGGTCGTCGGAGTCGAAGGCCCCGGTCAGCGACATCGAGGTCATATCCCAGTGCAAGGTGGCGGTGTCGATCCCGAACTCGCAGATCGCCCGGGCGGCGATCGATCCGGTGATCTCGTCCAGGCGCGGGGCGATCGCGTCCAGGGCGCGGCCGAGCCGGTCGTCGTTGAGCAGCCCGGGATCGAGCTCCATGACCTCCTTGACCGCCCAGGTCCGGGCCCAGTCCTCCACACGGACCAAAGGCCGGGGGCTGGTGAGCCGGTTGGCGACCAGGGCCTCGATCACCTCGCCGTGCGTGGCCAGCGCCAGATCGCGCACCGGACACAGCCCATCGACGGTCTGGGCCACCTGCAGTCGATGCAGAAACTCCGCGACCACGGGCAGAGCGCCCAGACGCTTGGTCACCACCTGGGTCACCACCGCGCGCATGCGCAGCGGGCCACGCTCACGCCGGACAGCGACACGGCGGGCAGGAGGCGGAGTCATCAACATGCTCAGACAACACCGACACCCCTCCCGCCGTCACGGCCCACCAGCGGATTCAAC
>NZ_JAVRBF010000298.1:0-512 GCF_032436805.1 Streptomyces sp. P17
GTGGTAATTTTACATTTGATGTAATAAAAAAATATTCGGGCTTCGACTTTTTGAAAGCAATATTTGACTATTATGATGGTGTTGAGTTTAAAAAAGAACGTTTTTTAAACAAATACGCATCATATATTATCGTACATTCGTATAAAAAGGGTGTTTTAAAGGGTGTTGAATTATCTGAAAATTTAAAGCGGTATATTTACAAGAGATATAAATACTTAAATGTAGGTGATGATGTCAATGAGTTTACTGGTTCAAACTGTGCAATTGAAGTGCTGCTTTTAAAGTCTGACATTGACTCATTAGTTAACATTAGTCGAAATTATGATGATAACATTAGAATAGAGATAGATCATGATTGAAAATAGTATAGGAGGCTACTTTGAATATGCTTTTGAAAAAAAGTATAATTATCCGTATCGACATGCTTATCAATATAAGTCAGCAAGATCTGCCTTTTATGCTTATCTAAAAGAAAAAAAAATAAAAGAAATATATGTTCCGCACTATATCTG
>NZ_JAVRBF010000299.1:0-511 GCF_032436805.1 Streptomyces sp. P17
TATGACGGCTGCCTGGTACATTGGTGTGAGCTAACTCATCAACTAAAATAAGTGATGGTTTACGTTGCAACGCTGCATCTAAATCAAACTCAGTGAGTAGCGTATGTTGGTAATGAATATTCTTACGAGGGAGGATTTCTAGCCCTTTCATCGTGGATTCAGTTTCTTGTCTGCCATGAGTTTCGACTAATCCAATAACGACATCAACACCGCGCTGTAAACACTCCTTACCGGCATTAAGCATAGCGTATGTTTTACCAACTCCCGGAGCCGCACCAAGGAAAATCGTCAACTTTCCTTGGCTTTCTTTCTGGATTTGACAGAGTAATGCTTCAGCCTTTTGCGAACAATGCTCTTCATGCATAAATAATGATATAACCTCTTAATAATAGAAGCATAAAAACATGCCCATTATAAAAATGGGCATGTTTTATTTTTGACAAGTAACTTAAGAACGAGTAGTTAATCTGTCAAGTGCTAAGTTTAATTTGAGAAAATTTACACGTTCTTG
>NZ_JAVRBF010000169.1:0-1768 GCF_032436805.1 Streptomyces sp. P17
ATCTGTAAACACCATCACCGGCAGGCCAACCCCGCCAACCCGGGTTTTCCAGATGCCACCATATTCCATGATTTGCGCACAAGACCCGCGCAACAATTCGTCGATCATATCGGCCGGCGCGTCGCCACCCATGGATTCGGGACCGACCTTGATCTCGTATGAGGTGCGATACTGTGGCTCTCCGTCCACCTGCACGTCGCAGGCGTTCATCGCCGCGCGCCAGTTGTCGAGGGGAAGATCGCTGCCCGCGATCCGGCCGCCCCAGCGGGTCGTTGCATCCAGAGTGATGCCCCGCAGGATATTGTAGACCTGCACGGCGCTGTTTTCGCTCGGCTCCCAGGTGGTCGGGTCGCCCCACCGATGCGCCCCACTGCCGCCCGCCGATGAGTCCTTGCGAGGATCGTAAAGCGCGATTCCGGTGACCTCGAAGAGCACTTTCGGGAACGCCTTGAACACCTCACGGTTGTATTTGAACTCGACGATGGCATGGGCGACCCCGCGCCCGATCATGTCTGACCGCCATGGCCGCTCTGGATAGGTGGCGTAGCGGTCCATCAGATAAGGATCAGCGGAGGTCTGCCGACCGTCGATAAACTTGACCCTTGCGCAACCGGCGAACTTGCCGGCCAGAGCCCGGAAGCCTTCGCCGTCGAGATTGCCGGGGATCAACCGCTCGTCGTCGATCCAGATCGCGTCAAGACTGTGCAGCGGCATGTCGGCCAGGTCGATCACATAGGTGAGGTAGGCATTGGGCGTCCGCCCGTCACGCCCATGTGTCATCGGCGGGCAGACCATGTTGCCGGCGGTCGCATATTTGCCCAGGATAATGGTTTGAGGAGTTGTTTCTCCGCTGGTCGTCTGGCCGCTGCGCAGACCCGGCGGCAGAGGGGCGTTTTTGCGGTTGAGAGCTCGCGAGAGCACCGACAAGCCGAAGGTGACGGCCATCTGCACCAGCATTTGTCCCACGGCAATCCCGGCAACGGTCCAACTGGCCAGAGCGCCGATTGCGGCCGCGACCGGGCCAGCATCGGCTGGCGTCGGTACAAAAAAAACGGCGACGAGAATCAGACAAAAGATCATACGCGCCAGACCCTTTTGACCTGCGACATCGGCACGTGACCCCAGCCGCGCAAGCCAAGCACACCGGCGGTCTCGCCCAGAACCAGACCAAGCGATTGATCCAGATCGCCCTCGACCATCGCGATGTCGCCGGGCTGGCCGAAGGCCGGGTGAACCTCGTCGAACCGGTCTGCGACGAAGGCGACGTGATCGTCGAACCCCAGGCTGTGAAGTGCGGTCAGCCCCTCGTCCAGGGTGCGATAGGTCACGTCGGGGGCAAGGTTCTGTCCTGTCATCGTCTCAACCGCGCCCGCCACCCACAGGGCACAATCGTGCCGTCCGGGGCGGTAGGGGGTGGCGGCCGTCGCGATCAGATATTGGGTCAGGCGAGTCTGCCAGTCCGGCAGTTTCATCGTGTAATCCCCCCCGCCAGAGGGTTGTCGAAGGTCAGCCTGCGACCGCCACCCCCGCCGCGCAACTCGCCCCAGGCAACCTCGACTTCCGTCCCCACAGAGCCGTAGCGCCGGAAACGGTCGCCCTGACGGCGCATCTGACAGGCATCAGACTTGGTGGCGCCGGCAAAGAGGGTCAGGCCCCGCGCCTCAGAGACGATTCGAAGGCGAAGCTCCTCTTCGCCACCGGCTTCCGGGAATGTGAATGGCGCCTCATCCACCCAACCCCGGAAGGTGCGCTCGGGGGCGGCGAGCAG
>NZ_JAVRBF010000300.1:0-509 GCF_032436805.1 Streptomyces sp. P17
GTTCCTTGAGCGTGCTGGAAAAGTCGATGTGCACAACATGATTGATGCCGCTGAAAAGCGTATCATCGATCAGTTGATGGCAGACCCGACCTACAACAACAAAAATCTACTTTACGAAGAAAACCTCATTCAGAGCTATCTCGCAAAGAAGGAAGGCTGGATACGCCATAAAAACGGCTACACCTTCACTGACGTAGAGCGTTATGCCTTGTTTAAGGCTGCACACGGAGCCTACCAGAACCAAAGCAACAAGTCGTACAGCAAGCTGTATTACCGCATTAAGCGTGTCTTGCAGGAAGGTTGTGATGATAGCGATCTTGTTGCAAAGCTTTTCCGTAACTTCAAGAAAAGCGATAACGAAGATTCGTTGACGCAGGCAGGGAAGTACAATGATGGTATTTTCCGGCGTGTCATGGCTCGTGGTATTTCGCCAGAACATTTCTTGCTCTGGGACAGAAATGCCTATCGTGGCAGGAGCAATGCACCGGCTGTCTACAAGTATGTGGAAG
>NZ_JAVRBF010000301.1:0-509 GCF_032436805.1 Streptomyces sp. P17
CGCCCGCTCGGCCGAGGTTGCCTGTGCCAGTGCCTCGCGGTGCCGCAGCAGTTCCGCCTGCACAGGGTTCTTGGCGCGGATAATGTCCAGCTCACGCTGCTGGCTCTGGATCAGATCTTCGATGGCCCGCCGCTCACGATCCGCTTCGCTCGCGATCCTGCCCCCGCCCCCGCCTCCGCCGCCTGAGCGGACCCGGCCAGCCCCGGCCCTAGTTTCAGCAAGCGCGGCTCGTTCAGTATCACGTTGCTTTTTATGTTCTTTTTCGATCTGGTCGGCGACAAAATCGCCCACATCAGCGATTGCCACCTTCGCGCGCCGTGCGAGCCGATCGGCAAAGCTGCCGCCCATATCTGCCGCCCTGCGCTCTGTCTCGCGGATGAGTTGCTCGCCCTGTTTGACGGCCTCCTTGGCATTCGCACCTGCCCGGAGCGCCTGCAACTCGGCGAATTTCGCGGCGTTCTGGATCATACCGCCGCCGATGCTTGACAGGATCGACGCGATTCCGGCCA
>NZ_JAVRBF010000019.1:0-121557 GCF_032436805.1 Streptomyces sp. P17
CGCGCGGCAGGCCCGGCCGCCGTGGCACGGTCCCCCGAGCCAGGCACAAGCCCACCAGCCCGCGCCCCGCACGCACCGCCCTGCCGGGGGCGCGCAACCTGCTCCGCGCGCTGTGGGCTCACGCCGCGCGCCGCAGAGCCGTCGGCTCGCACGCCGTCCTCGCCAGTCGCACCCTGATCAGGGCGCGCACTCCGCTCCGCGCTCGCGCCGGAGCCGGCATCGTGCGCTGTGCCCGCAGTCGGTACGCCCTGCGCGCTCATGCCGCACTGCCCGCCACCGCGAGCGCCTCCGGTGCCGTCAGCAGCAGGGCCGCGCCCGCGTCGTCGCCGCCGGCGTCGCCCGTGCCCGCGCTGACGAGGACCGTGTCCTCGTGCTCCGCGAGCCAGACGGCGGCCGTCGCGCACTGCAGCACGCCCAGCGCGCCGGACGACGGGCCGTACAGGGCGGAGAGGTCGTGGACGGGGACCGAACCGGCGGACGCCCCGAGCGCGGGCGCCGGGGCGCGAAGCCCGGCGGGATGCTCCGGTACGCACCACAGCCCCACCGGCCCGGGCCGCAGCGCCCGTACCTCCGCGACGGCGGCGGCGTGATCGCCCCGGCGCGCGTACGGCCCGAGCACCGCCAGCGCCCGCACCCCGCGCGCCTCGGCCGACGCGAGCGACTCGACGACCAGCGCGGCCGCCCCGTCGAAGAGCTCCGGCGCCCCGTCCGTGCCGTCGGCGCCGTCCGGGTCCGGTGTCCGCGTGACATGCCGTACGGCCGCGTTGTCCGGCTCGACCCCGACGACGAGCACCCGCTCCACCCGCCCGGCGGCGACCAGCAGCCGGGCCCAGTTCACGGCGTCGAGCCCGGAGGTCGGCCCGTTGCACAGCGTCAGGTTGGCGCCGCGCAGCCCGTGCGTGATGGCCACCCAGGAGGCGACCACATTGCTGGAGGTGGCCGGCAGCAGCATCGGGCTGGTCCCCAGATACGTCGACTCGGCGATCGTCCGCACCGTCTCGCAGACGGTGTCGCAGTTGCCGTAGTTGGTGCTGGCGACGACCCCGACACTCTCGCCCGGCACCGTCACCTCCCCGGCACCGTCGAGCAGTCCGGCCGCGTCCAGCGCGTCCCGCGCCGCGGCCATGGCCAGTTTCGTGGCCCGGTCCTTGTAGCGCAGCCCGCGCCCGGTGAGCCGGGAGACGGGATCGGCCGCCGACCGGTGCCCCGCGGGCAGCGGACCGAGCAGTCCACCCGGCCCGTCCAGACCTCGTACGGCCGTACCGAGCCCGGTGATCACGGTCCGCGCCGTGTTTGCGGCACTCAACTGCCCGCTCCTTCCCGTACCGAGTCCACGAGCTCCACGACAGCGACCGCGTTGAGCCCGCCGAAGCCGAAGGAGTCGATCTGCGCGATCCGCAACGGCCCGTCCGCCCGCTCGGCGACCCCGCGCACGAGCCGGAACCCGGCCACGGCCTCCACGGGATCGTCCAGATACACGGTCGGCGGCACCGTCCCGCCGCGCAGCACGTCCACCGCCGCGACCAGGCTGTGCAGCCCGGACGCCCCCGCGGTGTGCCCGGTCATCGACTTGATCGCCGTCATGTACGGCGAGGGTTCGACGCCCGCGAACACCGCGCCGAGCGCCGTCGATTCGGCCTCGTCGTTCAGCGGCGTCCCCGTGCCGTGCAGCATCACCAGGTCGATGTCGGCCGGCCGTACGCCCGCCCTCTCGTGCGCCTCGCGCACCGCGGCGGTGATGTTCTTCGCGTCCGGCGCGGAGGGATGATGGGCATCGCAGTTGACGGCGACGCCCCGCACGCGCGCGTGCACCCGCCCCGCCGCCCCGGGCCCGTCGCTCTCCCGGCGCAGCACCACGGCCACCGCACCCTCGCCCTGGAGCATCCCGCGCCGGGCCCGGTCGAAGGGCCGTACCCGGTCGGGCGCCTCGGGGTAGCAGCGGTCCAGCAGCCCGTACGTGCTCTCGCTGATGGTGTCGACCCCGGCGACGACGACGGTGTCCGCCGCCCCCAGTTCCAGCAGATCGGTGCCGAGCGCCAGCGTGTACAGCGAGGCCGAACAGGCGTTGGCCACGGTGTGCGTGTCCGCGGCCCCGAACCGGCGCCGCAGCATGGTGCCGAAGTGCAGGTCGGCCGCGTCGAAGGGCACCTTGTCCCGCCAGGACAGCTCCACCGAGCGCAGCTCGCGCAAGGTGGTGCCGACCAGCACCGGCACCCCGGACAGGTCGTCCCCGAGCCCGGCGTCCGCCGCGGCCGCCGCGACGGCCTGCTCCAGCCAACGGGTCGCCCGCAGCGGCACATCCACGCCCGGCGCCGGCCGGTCGTCGATCTCGTACGCCACCTGCGCCCTGAACTTCTCCCGGTCGTACCCGCGCAACGGCCCGAGGCCACTGCGCCCGGCGACCAGCGAGTCGAAGATCTCCTCGACGCTGCCGCCGATGCTGGCGACGGCGCCCATCCCGGTCACGATCCAGCTCATGCCGCACCCACCGCTGCACCCCGGTACGCCCCGAGGATCAGCACGGCGTTGTTGCCGCCGAAGGCGAGCGCGTTGTTCTGTACGACGTTCAGCTCCGCCTCGACCGCCTCGTTGGGCACGCAGTCCACCCCGCACTCGGGGTCGGTCTCCCGGTGGTTGACCGTCGGCGGGATGAATCCCTCGGTGAGCGCGAGCGCGCAGGCCGCCGCGGCGACCGCGCTGGCGGCGCCCATGCTGTGGCCGATCATCGACTTGATGGAGACGGTGCGCGGCATGGCGTCCGCGCCGAACACCTGGCGGATGGCGCCCGCCTCGGTGATGTCGTTGGCCTTCGTCCCGGTGCCGTGCGCGGAGACGAAGTCGACCTGATCCGGCGTCACCCCCGCGTTGCGGTGCGCGATACGGATCGTGCGGGCGATGCTGTCCTGGTCCGGGGCGACGGGATGCAGGGCGTCGCAGGCCAGGCCGTACCCCAGCACCTCGGCGTAGATGCGCGCACCGCGGGCGAGCGCCGACTCCAGGCTCTCCATGAGGAGGATGCCCGCGCCCTCGCCGGTCAGGATGCCCTCGCGGTCCTTGTCGAAGGGCCGGCACACCTCGGGGGCGATGGTGCCGAGCCGGTAGAAGCCGGTGAAGGTCTTGCGGCAGGCCGCGTCGGCGCCCCCGCACAGGGCGACGTCCACGTCCCCGCTGCGGATGGCGTCATAGCCGTAGCCGACGGCGTAGTTGCCCGCCGCGCACGCGGTCGGAATGGTGACGGCCTCGACGTCCTCCAGTTCCAGCTCACGCACGATCCCGGCGGACAGGCGTCCGGCGGGGATGCGCCGGGCGACGGTCGGCTCGTACTCCTCGGGCCCGCTGTCCAGGCTCGCGGCGACGAGCTGGTCGAGGTCGCGGGACTCGCCGTCCGTGGTGCCGACGGACACCAGGGAGCGGCGGGCCCTCACGTCCGCGACGCTCAGACCCGCGTCCTGGACCGCCATCCTGGCGGCCGCCACCGAGAACTGGCTCGCCCGGCCCAGCTCCTCGGGAGACTGCCGGGTGACCCACTGCTCCGGCTCGAAGTCGGTGACCTCGCAGCCGTTGGCGTGGGCGAAGCCGGTCGTGTCGAACGCGGTGATCGGTTTGACGCCGCTGCGTCCCGCCCGGAGGCCGGCGGTGAAGGCCTCCACACCGATGCCGATGCTGGTGACCACGCCGAGTCCGGTGATGACCACCCGGCGCCCTGTGTTGCTCGAAGCGTTCATCGAAGCTCACCCATCTGACGGTCGGGACGGCAGATCAGTTCTGGGCGGCCTCGGCGACCACGACGTAGACGCCCTCCAGGTTGACCATGCGGCTGAGCTCGGCCTGGTCGATGGTGACGTTCTGGGTGCGCTCCAGCGCGGCGAGGATCTCGATGGCACGCAGCGAGTCCGCGTCGTGCTCCTCCTTGAAGAGGCTGGTCTCGGTGACCTCGTCCTCGTCGATCTCAAGGATGTCGCAGACGATCTCCTTGATCTCCTGCTTGCGGGCCGCGTCCAGAACGGTCGTCACGTTCGCGTTGGGCATCTCGACTCCAATGAGGGATCGGTATCGGAGTCCGGGTCCGGTGACTCGGTCCTCCATGCGTTGATCCGAGAGTGGAATCGACCGCTATACGAGGCCTATACGGTGTCTTCGCGAGACGGGCGCCGGGGCATCGCCCCGTACGGCTACACAGCCGTACTGCTGCTCTCCGGCTCCGCGCCCTCCAGCCAGCCGAGCTGCGCGGCCCGCAGTCCCGCCTGGAAGCGGCTACGGGCGCCGAGCCGCCCCATGAGCTCGGCGGTGATACGCCGCCCGGTCCGCACCGAGACGCCGAGCTTGCGGGCGACCACCTCGTCGGTGAGCCCCTCACCGAGCAGCCGCAGCACGGCCTGCTCCTGCCCGGACAGCTCCTCGCCACCGCGGTCCCGTGGTTGCGGCCGCCCCCCGCTGAAGGGCAGCGCGTTCTCCCACACCCGCTCGAAGAGCTCACCCAGGATCGTGATGATCCCCCGCCCGTGCAGGACGAGCGCGCCCGCGGCCGAGGCGTCGGGATCGATCGGCAGCACCGCGCGCATACGGTCGAACAGCAGCATCCGCGACGGCAACGACGCCGTCGTACGCACCTGATCACCGTGCGAGTGCAGCCAGCGCAGATGCTCGACCGTCGCGGGGTCGTTGTAAACGCTGTCCAGGTAAATGCTGCGCATCACCACGCCGCGCTGGGCGAGCTTCTCGCACAACGGCCGGCTCGCCTCCCGGCTGGCCTCCGTCTGGGGGCCACCCGTGGCGAAAGCGAGAAGCTCCGTTTCGCATTCCTGAGTGAATTCCTCGATGCGCGTACGGATTTCATCGATTCCGATGAGCCGCTCGATGACGGTGTTGCGCTGCCGCTGCTGGGCCGCGGTGTACTCGTCGATGAACCGGGCCACTTCGAGGCGCGCCTCGGCTATCCGCTTCTGCCGCTCCAGGAATTCGTTCTCCTGGCGGGTGAGCAGGGCCTGGAGGCCGACCTCCGGGCTTACGACGCGCAGTTCGCCGGGCGCGTCCCAGGACGGTTTGATGAGCGCAAGTCGTACACATTCGTCGAGGGCCGATCTGACCAGCTCGGGCTGCCAGCCCAGGTTCGCCACCAGATCGTCAAGGCTGAAATCCGGCCTCTTGAGCATGGCCCGGTAGACCTCGGCCGCATGGGCCCCCAACCCCAGCGGTTCCAGCACGCACGCCCCCTCGCCTCCGTGATGCAGCCGTCAGCTCTCGGCCAATTATGTGGAGGGAGAAACGGTTCCGCAATGAATGCGTGATCAAACCGGGCAGTAACAAAGGACCCACCCCCGAGGGATGGGTCCTTTTCAGACAAGCTTGGCCGAAATCTTACTCGACCGGGCAGAAATCAGCCCCAAATGGGGTCTGCACCTTCGGTCTCGGGCGCCGTCCCCCAGATCGGGTCCTTGAGCGCCCCGACCGACGAGCCCCCGCCCGCGGTCCCGGCCGCCGTGCTCTCCACACCGACGCCGACGAGGACGAGACCCAGAGCGACGACCACGGCACGCAGCAGATTCTTGCCCATGAAAATAATTCCCCCTCGGAATTATGAATTCCCCATTTGGTCCCCCCGGCCGACTTCCCGTCGCCCGGTGATTAAATTCTGGAGGAGCACCCCACGGATCACCAGGAAAAAGGAATGCAGGGACCTGCGCTGGCAGGGTGCTGACAGCGGAACCGCCCGTCCCACTTGCCGGGCCCGCCCCCTGAGCTGCACCGCGGCCCACCAGACACCCACCCGCCGGGCTCCGCCCCCGTGCGGGGGCACCGGACGCGCCCGCGCATCCCCGGTGGGCGGTGCAGCATGATGCCACCTGACCCCACGTCAGCCACCTGGGCAAAAAAGATCCCGCCCGATCAACCGATCGGACGGGATCTCATCAACTGCCTGATTCCTCAGGGGCAGTTGTTGCGGTGGACCTGAGGGGATTTGAACCCCTGGCCCCCTCGATGCGAACGAGGTGCGCTACCGGACTGCGCCACAGGCCCTTGCAACGAGTGAAACTCTAGCATCCCGGTCCGCCCGCTTGGAAATCCGTTCCCGGCCGGGCATCCGGCCCGGTGCGGTGGGGGTGCGGGCGCCTCGGGGCCGCCTACTCGTTGGCCGCCCGCGGCCGCCCGCCATCGTCGTACTGGTCGAACAACGGCGTGCGTCCACGCTCGCGTGCCCGCCGGGCGGACGCCGCCCGGCGGGCGTCACTGCGCCCGCCGCCGTCCGCCCTGTCCTCACCGTCGTCCGTTTCCGTCGGCTCGCCCGCGGCGGCGCGGGACTCCGCCTCCCGCTCCGGCGCGACCGCACTGGAACGCGCCGAGCTCCATGTGTCGGGCGCCCCCAGATCCACATGCGCCGTGGCCCGCGGCGCGACCGGCGCGGTCACATAGGTGGGCAACGGCACCGGCACCGGATCCCAGCTGTCGCCCTGCCCCGGCCGCCGCTGACGCTCGCGCTGCTGATCGACCCACTCGGCGTGATCGGTCTGCTCGACGAGCGCCCGCCGGTCCGCGGCGAGCGCCGACAGCCCCGGGTCGGTCTGTGATCCGGGGCCTTCGTGGGGCTCCTCTGCGTCCGCGCCGGCTTCGGCGGGCATACGCCGGCGCGGCTGGCGCGCACGCTCCCTGAGCCGCTGCGCGGCGGCTTCGGCTCGGCGGCGGTCCATCTGGTACGCGAAACGGCGGCGCTCCTGGGAGCGCAGATACGCGATGTACGCGCTGAGCATGACGGCGGGCGCACCCGGCGCCCACAGGAACGCGAGCCCTCCGACGGCGGCGACGATCGCGCCGAGCGTGAAGGCGAGGAAGAGCATCACGGTGGTGCGCCGACGGCGCGCGAGCGCCTTCATGCGCCGGGCGCGCGCGGCGGCCGCTTCCGCGGCGGGCGTGGGAGGCGTGCGCCGTGCGGCCGGGACCGGTTTCTGCGCCGTCTGCGCCTTCTGGGACTGCTGCGCCGGCGCGGGTCCGGCTCCGGGCGCCGGCGCGGCCGCTTGCGCGCGCGCCGGTTCGGACCGCTCCTTGTCCTCCGTGCGCGCCGGCACCGCCGCCTGCGCCTGTGGGCGCGTCGGAGGCATGGCGAAGGCCCGGACGTCCACCGATGCGGTGACGCCGTCCGGGTCGTCGGCGCTGGGCTCCCCCTCGTCGGCGGAGCGCGCGCGCAGGTCCTTGGCATACCGGCGCTCCATCCCCGCCCGTCCGGACAGCAACCGGATGGCTGTGCTGAAGCGTTCCGTCGGACGGGCCTCGTTCAGCTCGTCCTGCCTACGGAGCCACATCGGCACCAAGTAGGCGGCCCAGGCCCCGACAATGACTGCGTAGATGAGGCCGCTGCTGCTCACGCCTCACACGGTAGAGGGGTTTGCGTGAGGCCATCTGCCAATTGAGCCGGTGTGTCGCACGATCTGGCTGATATTTCGAAATTTTTTTGTGACCGATGCGATCAGCAGGCCGCAGAGGATGCGAATTCAGGGCTACGAGACGGTCGCGAGGCGATCAATTTCGAACGTTTATTCAATTACCCGGGCTGCGCGGGGTTCCCCCGGGAGTGTGCCCGGTGCCAGCGGTTCAGCAACCCGTCGGGCACCTCTTCCGCTGTGAGCGCGAACACGAGATGGTCGCGCCAGGCCCCGTCGATGTGGAGATAACGGGGCCGCAGCCCCTCCTCACGGAATCCGAGTTTCTCCACCACCCGGCGGCTCGGCCCGTTCTCCGGACGAATGCAGACCTCGATGCGGTGGAGTCCGACGGTGCGGAAGCAGTGGTCCGCGACGAGCGCCACGGCCGTCGGCATCACCCCGCGGCCGGCCACCGCCTCGTCCACCCAGTAGCCGACGTGCCCCGAGCACATCGAGCCCCAGGTGATCCCGGCGACCGTCAACTGCCCGACCAGCCGCCCCTGGTACTCGATGACGAACGGCAGCATGCGGCCCGCGTTCGCCTCGGAGCGCAGATGCCGGACCATCTGGCGGTAGGTCGGCCGGTGCGCGATCGGCCCGCTGGGCGTGGGCGGCGGAATGGTCGCCTCCCAGGGCCGCAGCCAGTCCCGGTTGCGCCGGTTGACCTCACGCCAGGCCCGCTGGTCACGAAGCTTTATCGGCCGGAGGACGACATCGCCGTCCGCCAGTACCGCGGGCCAGGATGGGCTGTTCAGCTCGCACCCCCACTGCCCGGGCCGGGTCTGGGGTGATCGCCGCCGCGGATCTGGTCGACGGCGTGGACCAGCAGGGGCTCCAGGACCGCGAGACCGTCCTTCACACCGCCGGTGGAACCCGGCAGATTGACGATCAGCGTGCTGCCCGCCACCCCGCCAAGGCCCCGGGAGAGCGCGGCGGTCGGCACCTTCTCGCGTCCGAACGCCCTGATGGCCTCCGCGATGCCGGGCACCTCGTAGTCGATCACCTTGCGGGTCGCCTCGGGCGTGCGGTCGGTCGGCGAGACGCCGGTGCCGCCGGTGGTGACGACGACGTCGTACCCGGCCTCCACGGCGGCGCGCAGCGCGGCCTCCACGGGGTCACCGTCCGGCACGATCTGCGGGCCGTCGACGTCGAAGCCGAAGCCCTTGAGGCCGTCCGAGACCAGCGGGCCGCCCTTGTCCTCGTAGACCCCGGCGGCGGCCCGGTTGGAGGCGGTGACGACCAGCGCGCGATATGTCATGCCCGGCTCCAGTCGCCCGACTTGCCGCCCGTCTTCTCCTCCACCCGTACGTCGGTGATGACCGCTCCCTTGTCGACCGCCTTGACCATGTCGATCACGGTGAGCGCGGCGACGGAGACCGCGGTGAGGGCCTCCATCTCGACGCCCGTGCGGTCCGTGGTCTTGACGGTGGCCTGGATCTCCACGGCATCGTCCGCGACCGACAGATCCAGTTTCACACCCGACACCGACAACGGGTGGCACAGCGGGATCAGGTCCGGGGTGCGCTTGGCGCCCATGATGCCCGCGATCCGCGCGGTGGCCAGCGCGTCGCCCTTGGGGACGCCCTCGCCGCGCAGCAGTTCGATCACCCGGGGGGAGACCAGGACGCGCCCGCTCGCGCGAGCGGTGCGCGCGGTCACGTCCTTGCCGGATACGTCGACCATGCGGGCCGCGCCCGCCTCGTCGATGTGCGTCAGTCGGTCCTGCGTACTCATGCTGTGTGGCGCTCCCGGTCCGGGCCCGTGGCGGTGCGGCGCTGGGCCTGCTGTGCGCGACACGGTACCGCCAAGTCGGCGCGCGCACCGGAGCAGGACCGGCGCACGCGCGTGCGCTCAGCCGAGCAGCACGACCTCGACCTCGGCGCCGGGCTCGACGGACTCGGTGTCCTCGGGGACGACGATCAGCGCGTCGGCGTGCGCGAGGGCGGCGACCAGGTGCGATCCGGCCCCGCCGACCGGGGTCACGGCGCCGTCGGCGTATGTCCCGCGCAGGAACTGCCGGCGCCCCTTCGGCGAGGTCAGCGCCTTGTCGGCCGTGAAAGTCGCGGTCGTGCGCGGCCGGTGGACGTCCTCCAGGCCCATCAGCGCGCGGATCGCGGGACGCACGAACAGCTCGAAGGAGACGTACGACGACACGGGGTTTCCGGGGAGGGCCAGCAGCGGGGTGTGGTCGGGGCCGATGGAGCCGAAGCCCTGGGGCTTGCCGGGCTGCATGGCGAGCTTGCGGAAGTCGATGCCGCTGCCCGCCTCGTCCTCGTCGCCGACGGACTGCAGCGCCTCCTTGACGACGTCGTACGCCCCGACGCTCACCCCGCCGGTGGTGACCATGAGGTCGGCGCGCACCAGCTGGTCCTCGATGGTGGAGCGCAGCGTCTCGGCGTCGTCGGCGACGGCGCCCACGCGGTAGGCGATGGCGCCGGCGTCCCGCGCGGCCGCCGTGAGGGCGAAGCTGTTGGAGTCGTAGATCTGGCCGCTGCGCAACTGCTGGTCGGGCTGGACGAGTTCGCTGCCGGTGGACATCACGACCACCCGCGGGCGCGGGCGTACGCGTACCGTGCCGCGGCCGATCGCGGCGAGCAGGGCGATCTGCGGCGGGCCGAGGACGGTGCCGGCCTCCAGGGCACGGTCACCGGCCTTCACGTCGCTGCCCTTGGCGCGCACGTGCGCGCGTGCCTCGGCGGGCCGGTACACATGCACATACCCGGAGGCGCCCTCGGGGGCGAGACTGCGGGCGCGCATCCCGGCCACCGGTCCCTCGCCGAGGCCTCCATCGGTCCATTCGACGGGTACGACCGTCTCCGCGCCGGGCGGCAGCGGGGCGCCGGTCATGATGCGGGCGGCCTGGCCGGGGCCGACGTGCAGCAGCTCCGCCTGGCCCGCGGCGACGTCCCCGACGACCTCCAGGACCGCCGGGAACTCCTCGCTCGCGCCCGCGACATCGGCGACCCGCACCGCGTACCCGTCCATGGAGCTGTTGTCGAACGGCGGCAGGGACACCGGCACCGTGACGTCCTCGACCAGGACGCAGCCCTGGGCGTCGAGGAGTTGCAGCTCGATGGGTTCGAGGGGACGGACGGTCGCGAGGATGTCCTCCAGGTGTTCGTCCACCGACCAGAGGTGGTCCCGGCCTGTGGTGCGGGGCGCGGCGCTGCTCAAAGTGGCTACATCTCCTCGGCTACGTAACTGCGAAGCCAGGTCCGGAAGTCCGGGCCCAGGTCTTCACGTTCGCATGCGAGCCTGACAATGGCACGCAGGTAGTCGCCACGGTCACCGGTGTCATAGCGGCGGCCCTTGAAGACGACGCCGTGCACCGGGCCGCCGACCTTCTCGTCCTCGGCGAGCTGCTGGAGGGCGTCGGTGAGCTGGATCTCACCGCCGCGACCGGGCTCGGTCTTGCGGAGTATGTCGAAGATGTGCGGGTCGAGGACATAGCGGCCGATGATCGCGTAGTTCGACGGGGCGTC
Source organism: Streptomyces sp. P17 (assembly GCF_032436805.1). Lineage (NCBI taxonomy): Bacteria > Bacillati > Actinomycetota > Actinomycetes > Kitasatosporales > Streptomycetaceae > Streptomyces > Streptomyces sp. P17. Next base: position 10,898 of record NZ_JAVRBF010000019.1, read on the forward strand.
CGCGGCGTCGGGCTTCTCGACCATGCCGGTCACCTTGACGACGTCGCCGTCCTCGGTGGCCTCCACCGCGGCGCAGCCGTAGAGGTGGATCTGCTCGGGAGCGACCTCCATGAGCGCGATGACGCTGCCGCCGCGCTGCTCCTGGACCTCGACCATGCGCGCGAGCAGCGGGTCGCGCGGGTCGATGAGGTCGTCGCCGAGGAGCACCGCGAAGGGCTCGTGGCCGACGTGCGGGGCCGCGCACAGCACCGCGTGGCCGAGCCCCTTGGGGTCGCCCTGGCGCACGTAGTGCATGGTGGCGAGGTCGCTGGACTCCTGCACCTTGGCGAGCCGGCCGGCGTCGCCCTTCTTCTGAAGGGCGGACTCCAGCTCGTAGTTGCGGTCGAAGTGGTCCTCAAGGGGGCGCTTGTTGCGGCCGGTGATCATGAGGACGTCGTCGAGGCCCGCGGAGACGGCCTCCTCGACCACATACTGGATCGCCGGCTTGTCGACGACCGGCAGCATCTCCTTGGGAGTGGCCTTGGTGGCCGGCAGGAACCGGGTGCCGAGACCTGCTGCGGGAATGACAGCCTTGCTGATCCGAGGGTGCGACTGAGTCATGCCCGCAACCTTATCCGGTGCCTTTGTAGGGAATCTGTGGCTCCGGTTAATTGGCTCTCATATGAGCGTATTGAAAGGGTACGGGTACGACCATTGAGTCAGATCGGACGTCCGGCTGAGCCTGACAAGCGAACGTTGCGGCGAGAGTTCCTCGCGGTGAGGAACAGGTTGACGGCTGATGACGTGCGGGAGGCGGCGGTCGCGCTGGCGGGGCGGGCGCTGGAGCTGCCCGAGCTGGCGCGGGCGCGCACGGTGGCGGCGTACGTCTCCGTGGGGAGCGAACCGGGCACGCTCGCGCTGCTGGACGCGCTGCGCGCGCGGAGCGTGCACGTCCTGCTCCCCGCGCTCCTGCCGGACAACGACCTCGACTGGGGCGCCTACACCGGCGAGGACTCCCTCGCACCGGTCCAACACGGCGGAAGGATGGCGCTCTTCGAGCCCATCGGCCAACGCCTCGGACCGGACGCCGTGACCACCGCGGACGTGGTGCTGCTGCCGGGCCTCGCGGTGGACGCGCGCGGGATGCGCCTGGGGCGCGGCGGGGGCTCGTACGACCGTGTGCTCGCGCGCCTGGAGCGCGCGGACGTGCACCCCGCGCTGGTGGTGCTGCTGTACGACGCGGAGGTCGTCGAGCGCGTCCCGGCCGAGGCGCACGACCGGCCGGTGCACGCGGTGGTGACGCCGTCGGGCGTACGCCGCTTCCGGGCGGCCTGAGACGGCTCCTCCCCCCATGCGAAAGGGCCCTTCACGCGCGTGTGAAGGGCCCTTTCGTGCGTTCACCGTGACCGGCTCACGGCTTCAGCACCAGGGTGTCGCTCGTGCTCTTGTCGACCGCGCCGTCGGAGAAGGACCAGTCCAGCAGCTCGCCGTCGGCCCACTTGTCCGTCTGGTCGGTGTAGTGGGCGTTGTAGGCGTGCCCGGAGGCGCCGGTGAGGTTGATCCACTTCGACTTGTCGAGGTTGCCGAGGTTGACCACCATCCGCATCGACGGCACCCAGACGACGCCGTAGCCGCCGGCGGCGTTCCAGCCGGTGGCGTTGACCGTCGCCTCGCCGCCGCTGAGCCTCCAGGGGCCGCGGTTGAGGGCGTACTGCAGGAAGCCGGGGCCGTCGGTGCCGAGGGTCTGGTTCTTCAGGAACAGGCGGTGCAGCCGGCCCCAGCTCCAGGTGTCGATGTCCTTGCCGAGCTTGGCCGTCAGCTCCCAGCGGGCGTCGATCATGGCGCGCTCGAACAGCTCGTCACGGTTGTCGGCCTTGGGGCGGGTGCCCGACTTGGGGGTCTTCCACCAGTCGCTGTCCTCGTCGTCCATGAGGCCCCGGACGACCTCGAACCAGCGGTCACCGCCGTCCGGCTGCGCCTGGTCGGCGTCGCGCTGGCCGCACTCGCGGACATCCTCGGTCTCGTCCGCCGGGCCCGTGGTGTTGACCGGTTCGACCCACAGGCACTGGCCCTTGACCCGCAGCTCCTTGGGCAGCTTGTTGCCGAAGGCGAGCTTGAGGATGTTGCGCCAGACCGAGTTGAAGTAGGCGGCGGCCGCCGAGTCGGCGTCCTGGGTGTAGTCCCAGCCCTCCAGGAGCTTCTGCGCCTCGCGGACGTCCTTGTCGGCGATGTCGATCTCCAGCAGCTTCGGCACCAGCAGCTTGGCGATCTCGCTGCTGTTGTCGAGCTGCATCTGACGCATGTCGTCGGTGGAGATCTTGCCGCCGTCGTCGATCTTCGACTTGATCAGGTCGGTGATGCGCTGGCTGCGCGTGCCGTAACCCCAGTCCCCGGTGAGGGTGTAGGGGTACTTGTCCTTGTCGATCACGGCCTGGTTGGCGGTGACGATGTACCCGCGCGCGGGGTCGAACTCGAAGGGCAGCTCGTCCTGCGGGATGTAGCCGGTCCAGCGGTACTTGGAGTCCCAGCCGGGCTGCGGGACGGAGCCGTCGACGTTCTCCGCGCGCCTGGGGATCTTTCCGGGCAGGGTGTAGCCGATGTGGCCCTCGGTGTCGGCGTAGACGAGGTTCTGCGAGGGCACGTCGAACAGGGCGGCGGCGGCGCGGAAGTCGCTCCAGTTCGCGGCCTTGTTCATCGCGAAGACGGCGTCCATGGAGGTGCCGGGGTCCAGGGCGGTCCAGCGCAGGGAGATGCCGTAGCCGTCGCCGCGGTCGGGTGCGGAGGTGTCGACGGTGGCCTTCTTGCCGACCTTCACCAGTTCGTCGCTGCGGTCGGAGAGCAGGGGCCCGTTGTTCGTCTCGCGGACGACGATCTTCTTGGACGCGCCGCCGGCGACCTTGATGGTCTCCTCGCGCGTCTTGAAGGGCTTGACCTTGCCGTCGTACTGGTAGCCGCTGCCGGTGAGCTTCTCCAGGTAGAGGTCGGTGACGTCGACCCCGGAGTTGGTCATGCCCCAGGAGATGTTCTGGTTGTGGCCGATGACCACACCGGGCAGACCGGCGAACGTGTAACCGCTGACGTTGTACTGGCACTTGCTGGAGACGCTGCGGCAGTGCAGGCCCATCTGGTACCAGACGGACGGCAACGACGCCGACAGGTGCGGGTCGTTGGCCAGCAGCGGCTTGCCGGTGATGGTGTGATCGCCGGAGACGACCCAGGAGTTGGAGCCGATGCCGTTGCCGTTCACGCCGACGGCCGTGGGCAGGTCCTCCAGGACGCCGTAGAGGCCCGAGAGCTGGCTCTGCAGGCCCGTGGCGCCGCTCGTGGACGCTCCCGCCGTGGAGGTGCCGTCGGAGGACGCGCTGCCGGTGGAGGCGCCGCCCTGCTCGAACGTCCCGGTGAGCTCGTCGTACTGGCCCTCCTGGACGATCGCCTTGTTGCGGTCGTACGGATACTGCGGATAGAGGTCCTTGACCTGCTGCGGGCCCAGACGACTGGTCATCAGGGCGCGGTCGATCTCGTCCTGCATGTTGCCGCGCAGGTCCCAGGCCATCGCCTTCAGCCACGAGACCGAGTCGACCGGGGTCCACTCCGCGGGCTTGTAGTCGTTGGCGAAACCGAGGGCGGCGTACTCCAGGGAGAGCTCCTCGCCTTCCTTGCCTTCCAGGTAGGCGTTGACTCCCTTGGCGTAGGCCTGGAGGTACTTCTTGGTGGCGTCCGACAGCTTGCTGTCGTACTCCTCCTTGGCGATGCGGTCCCAGCCCAGGGTGCGCAGGAACTCGTCGTTGTCGACCTGGCTCTTGCCGAACATCTCCGACAGGCGCCCGGACGTCATGTGACGGCGCACGTCCATCTCGTAGAACCGGTCCTGCGCCTGGACGAAGCCCTGCGCCATGAACAGGTCCTCGTCGGAGGAGGCGTAGATCTGCGGGATGCCGTAGCCGTCGCGCTTCACGTCGACCGGGCCCGACAGGCCGTCGAGCGTGATCGAACCCTTGGTCTGCGGGAACGAGGCACGGACCGTACTGATGGACCAGTACGTCCCGTACGCGACGCCTCCGATCATGGCCAGCACCAGGACGAGGACGATCAGGCGGGCTCTGCGCCCCTTCTTCCTGCCGGACTTGCCGGGCTGCTGACCCGTAGAGGCGGTGGTGTTGGGGGGCATCGCTGTCCTTGCTGTCCTAACGCGAGCGGCAGGCGGGCTTATCCATTTGACTGAGCGCTGGAGCAACCATAGGCGCAGGGCCCCCTGCCCCTTGACCCGGAGTGGGGAACCACGGCGCACGAGCGTTCGATCACGCCCGGCGAACGTCAAGAAATCGTCAAGAGTTAGGTAAGGTAACGAAGTAGTCGGGTACGGAGTCAGCCACTTCGTGTCCTATGTACGTGAGCTCACGCGCGCGTGCCCGTGAGCCAGGGAAGGGAACGGCCGCTGACTGTCCACGACCTCAACCAGCTACTGCTCATCTGCTCGCTCGTCCTGCTCGTCGCCGTCGCAGCGGTCCGGATCTCCTCGCGCAGCGGGCTCCCCAGCCTGCTCGTATACCTGGGCATCGGCATCGCCATGGGCCAGGACGGCATCGGCGACATCAAGTTCAACAATGCCGAGCTGACGCAGGTCATCGGGTACGCGGCCCTGGTCGTGATCCTCGCCGAGGGTGGTCTGGGCACGAAGTGGAAGGAGATCAAGCCGGCCCTTCCGGCCGCCTCCGCGCTGGCACTGGCGGGCGTCACGGTGAGCGTCGGCGTGACGGCGGCAGCCGCGCACTACCTGACCGGTCTCGAATGGCGCCAGGCGCTCATCGTCGGGGCCGTCGTGTCCTCCACGGACGCGGCCGCGGTCTTCTCCGTGCTGCGCAAAATCCCCCTTCCCGCGCGCGTGACGGGCACCTTGGAGGCGGAGTCCGGCTTCAACGACGCCCCCGTGGTCATCCTGGTGGTCGCCTTCTCGCACGCCGGTCCCGTCGAGCACTGGTACGTCCTGGTCGGCGAGATAGCGCTGGAGCTGGCCATCGGTGCCGCCATCGGCATCGCGGTGGGCTTCCTGGGCTCCTGGGGCCTGCGCCATGTGGCACTGCCCGCCTCCGGCCTCTACCCGATCGCCGTCATGGCCATCGCCGTCGCGGCGTACGCGGTCGGCGCCATCGCCCACGGCAGCGGCTTCCTGGCGGTCTACCTCGCCTCCATGGTGATGGGCAACGCCAGGCTGCCCCACTGGCCGGCCACCCGCGGCTTCGCCGACGGGCTCGGCTGGCTGGCCCAGATCGGCATGTTCGTCCTGCTCGGCCTCCTGGTCACCCCGCACGAGCTGGGCGACGACATCCTGCCCGCCCTCGTCATCGGCCTGGTGCTGACGATGATCGCGCGCCCGCTGAGCGTGGTGCTCTGCCTGACGCCGTTCCGGGTGCCGTGGCAGGAACAGACGCTGATGTCCTGGGCCGGCCTGCGCGGCGCCGTCCCCATCATCCTGGCGACGATCCCGATGGTCGGCGGTGTCGAGGACAGCCGCCGGATCTTCAACATCGTCTTCGTCCTGGTCGTCGTCTACACCCTCGTCCAGGGACCGACACTGCCCTGGCTCGCCCGCAAGCTGCGGCTCGGCGAGGACGCGGAGGCCGCCGCCGACCTCGGCATCGAGTCGGCGCCACTGGAGCGGCTGCGGGGCCACCTGCTGTCGGTCACGATCCCCGTGGGCTCGAAGATGCACGGCGTCGAGATCAACGAGCTCCGGCTGCCCGCCGGCGCCGCGGTCACCCTGGTCGTGCGGGACGGCAAATCGTTCGTGCCGCTGCCCACGACGGTGCTGCGACGCGGGGACGAGCTGCTCGTGGTCGCCACGGATCCGGTACGGGACGCGGCGGAGCGGCGCCTTCGGGCGGTGGGACGCGGGGGCAAGCTGGCCGGGTGGCTGGGGGCGAACGGCGAGGGCGGGGAGCCGGGCGCGGGGGGCGCCCCCCTTCGTTAAGGGCGCGTTTCGTACCGTTCACGCCTCATTCATTCACAGGCGCTGCGGCGACGTGGTGCTCATTTTCACAGGTGCACCAGCCGTTGATCCCTGTACGATGAAGGCGCACTTTGATCGAACCAACTCTGCCTGACGCAGAGCTGGCGCCGACCGTATGGCGGCCGGGACGCTCCCGCAGCGGGCGCCGGTATCTACCGCAGTTCCGCGCAAGAGGACAGCTCTCGGCGCCGCCCCCCATCCGCAGGGGCCGCGCTACCAGGCGGCAGAAAGGCACGGGCCGTGGAATCCACGGTCACCACCGAGCCGTCGAAGACCTCGCCGGCTTCCTCCCGCCCGGGATACGGACAGCTGCTGCGCACCCGCGGCGCCTGGACGTTTCTGCTCCCCGGCTTCGCCGCGCGCCAGCCGTTCGCGATGCTCACCATCTCCATCGTGCTGCTCGTGCAGCACACCACCGGCTCCTACGGCGCCGCGGGCGCCGTCGCGGCCGTCACCGGCGTCTCCATGGCGCTGTTCGCGCCCTGCACCGGGCGCCTCGCCGACCGGTACGGGCAGCGTGCGGTCCTGATCCCCGGCGTGCTGGTGCACACGCTGGCGGGTCTGACCCTGACGGCGCTCGCGCTGGCGGACGCGCCCCTGTGGGCGCTGTTCGTGGCGGCCGTGCCCACCGGCGCCTCGGTTCCGCAGGTCGGTCCGATGGTCCGCGCCCGCTGGGGCGTGAAGCTCCAGGGCTCGCCCCTCATGACCACCGCGGCGGCCTTCGAGTCCGTCACCGACGAGCTGACCTTCGTCGTGGGCCCGCTGCTCGCCACCGCCCTGTGCACCGCCGTCGACCCGGCCGCCGGCCTGATCACGGAGGCCGCGCTGACGCTGATCGGCGGTCTGCTGTTCGCCGCGCAGAGAAGCACGCAGCCCTCCGTCGCCGTCGACGGGCACACACGCGTGCAGCACACCTCCGCGCTGAGCATCCCCGGGGTGCGCGTGCTGATCGTGACCTTCCTGGGCATCGGTGCCGTCTTCGGCGGCATGCAGGTGTCCCTGGCCGCGTTCACCGAGTCGATCGGCGAGCCGGGTCTGAACGGCGTCCTGTACGGCGTCTTCGCCGCCGGCAACATGATCTCCGGCATCGTCTGCGGCGCCATCGCGTGGAAGGTGGCCCCGCAGCGGCGCCTCGTCATCGGCTACGCCGCCCTCGCGCTCGCCGCGTCCGGTCTGTGGGCCGCGCACTCCGTGCTCGTCCTGGCCGGCCTCGGCCTGCTCGTCGGCATGTGCATCGCGCCCGCCCTGATCACCGGTTACACGCTGGTGGAGGGCCTGGTCCCGGCCGGCGCCCGCACCGAGGCCTTCACCTGGCTCACCGGCGCGGTGGCGCTCGGCCAGGCGGCCGCCGTCACGGTCGCCGGACAGCTGGAGGACCGCTTCCGGGACGGCGCCGGATTCCTGGTGCCGATGGGCGGCACGCTGCTCGCCCTGGCCACGCTCCTGGCCCTGCGTTCCCGGCTGGTGGCGCGCCCGCGCAGCCGTACCGTCGCACGTGGCGTCGGTCACCGAGTGCCGGTGACGGTGGACTGATCCCGGGGAATACGTCACTATGGATCGTCGTTAGCACTCATTGAGTGAGAGTGCCAGGAGGAAGACAGTGCCGACCTACCAGTACCAGTGCACCGCGTGCGGCGAGGGCCTTGAGGCGGTGCAGAAGTTCACCGACGACGCCCTCACCGAGTGCCCCAGCTGCAGTGGCCGCCTGAAGAAGGTGTTCTCCGCGGTCGGCATCGTCTTCAAGGGCTCCGGCTTCTACCGCAACGACAGCCGCGGCTCCTCGTCGAGCAGCTCGCCGGCGTCGTCGTCGAAGTCGGCCTCTTCCTCGACGTCCTCCACCTCGACGTCCTCGGACTCGAAGCCGTCGGGCTCGGGTACCTCGACCAGCAGCAGCTCCGCCGCGTAGCGCTTCGCTCACGGGACCCCGCCGTCGTAGGACGGTGGGGTTCTCCGCGTTCGCCGTAGCCCCTCTCGGCCGTGAACGGCCGCCAGCTACTGTGACCGCATGGCGAACGCAGAGATCGGTGTAATCGGCGGCTCCGGCTTCTACTCGTTCCTCGACGACGTGACCGAGATCCAGGTCGAGACCCCGTACGGGCCGCCCAGCGACTCCCTCTTCCTCGGCGAGATCGCCGGGCGGCGGGTCGCCTTCCTGCCCCGGCACGGGCGCGGCCACCATCTGCCGCCGCACCGGATCAACTACCGGGCCAATCTGTGGGCGCTGCGGTCGGTGGGTGTGCGCCAGGTGCTGGGTCCGTGCGCGGTGGGGGGCCTGCGCCCCGAGTACGGTCCGGGCACGCTCCTGGTGCCGGACCAGCTGGTCGACCGTACGAAGTCCCGGGCGGCGTCCTACTTCGACGGGCTGCCGTTGCCCGGCGGCGCCGTGCCGAACGTGGTGCATGTGTCGCTGGCCGACCCGTACTGCCCGGCCGGAAGGGCGGCCGCGCTGAAGGCGGCGCGCGGGCGGGACTGGGAGCCTGTGGACGGCGGCACGCTGGTCGTGATCGAGGGGCCGCGCTTCTCCACCCGTGCCGAATCGTTGTGGCACCAGGCGCAGGGCTGGTCGGTGGTGGGCATGACCGGTCATCCCGAGGCGGCGCTCGCCCGTGAACTCGAACTCTGCTACACGTCGATGACGCTGGTCACCGACCTCGACGCGGGCGCCGAGACCGGCGAGGGCGTCTCGCACGACGAGGTGCTGCGGGTCTTCGCGGCCAACGTGGACCGGCTGCGGGGCGTGCTCTTCGACGCGGTGGCCGCGCTGCCCTCGAACGAGGAGCGGGACTGCCTGTGCACGTCCGCGCTCGGCGGGATGGACCCCGGGTTCGAGCTGCCGTAGGGCCGCGGGCCGCGGGTCCCCTGTGGATCCGCGGGGCGCATCTCCTGGGCGGAACCTCCCCTTCGGGTGAGGGAGTTGTCCACACCCTGCCGGTCGTCCACCGGCCTCAGCGGGCGGCGGCGCGAAGCCTCATCGTGGGTTCGCAAGCCGTTCCCTCGTGGCAGGTGGTGGTTCCCATGTCCTTCGGTCCGTCTCCGACTCCTTCCCGCTTCTCACCCGCGTCCGCCGCTCCCCTTCCTCCGCGCCCGCTCGGCACGGACGCTCCTCCGACGTGCGAGGTGCCGCACTTCGCGCCGGTGCGGGTGCGCGGCGGGCGGTTCCAGCTGCGCGGGCTCGTACGGCATCGACGGCGGGCCGTGGCCGCGGGGCTCGCGGTCACGGCGGCGGCGCTGGTGGCGGCGGGCCCGCGGGACACCGACCGTGCGCGCGGGCATCCGGCGGCGGAGCCCGTACGCGAGCGGCGCGCCGTCGAGATGGTGACGGCGCCGGTGCGGATCGCCGACGGGGCCACGGTGCGGCTGCTGCGGCCCGGTGACCGAGTGGACGTGATCGCGGCCGAGGAGACGGCGGCGGGCGGGGACGCGCGCGTGGTCGCGCGCGGGGTGCGGGTGACGAAGGTGCCCGAGGCCCTGGACGACGCGGTGGACGGCGGCGCGCTGGTCGTGCTCACGGTGCCGCGTTCCACGGCGGCCCGTCTCGTGGGCGCGAGTGCGACGGCACGACTGGCGGTGACACTGTGCTGAGCCGTGTCTTCCGCCTGGTGCGTGACTGCTTGTCAAGTCGCATGATCGAGCTACCGGATTGGACAGGGCGGCCCAGCCCTGACGTAGGTTGCGGAGCGGTCTGTTCCCCAACTTGCGCGTGCGAGGAGAGTCCCCGAGGTGAGCGAGAAGAAGGAACCGAGCATCCTGGACGGCTTCAAGGCCTTCCTGATGCGCGGGAACGTCGTCGATCTGGCAGTAGCGGTGGTCATCGGCGCCGCCTTCACCAACATCGTCAACTCGGTGGTGAGGGGCGTCATCAACCCGTTCGTCGGGGCGATCGGGACCAAGAACCTCGACAGTTACAGCTCGTGTCTGAAGGGCCCCTGCGAGAAGGCCGCGGACGGCACGGTCACGAGCGGCGTGATGATCCTGTGGGGCTCGGTCCTGGGGGCGACGCTCAGCTTCGTGATCACCGCGGCGGTGGTCTACTTCCTGATGGTGCTGCCGATGTCGAAGTATCTGGCACGCCAGGAGGCCCGCCGGAAGGCGAAGGAAGGCACCCACGAGGTCATCGAGGTGACCGAGCTGGAGGTGCTGAAGGAGATCCGCGACGCGCTGGTCGCGCAGCGCGGCTCGGGCCACAACCAGTCGTAACCGCGCTCGAAGGGGCTCTGCGGCGAGGTGCCCACCGGCCCGCCGGACTCAGATGTGGTGGGGCGGCTTCTCGTCGAGGAAGCGCTTCAGATCGGCCGCGCTGTCGCTCGTGGCGCTCGGCCGCTCGCCCCACCCGCGGTCCGTGTCGTCCGAGGACTGCTGGTCCAGCGGGTCGTCGAAGATCAGCGCAGCCTTCGGCTCGCGCGGCTCGGGATCGGGGGCGGTGTCCATGCCTCAAGGGTACGGCCCTGGCGGCGTCGGCAGCGGCGGGCCGTCCGGGGGCTCGGACCGCGTACGGTCCGTGCGCCGAGAGGACACCCTGCCCCCTCTCCCAGCGCGCCAATCCGGCGTCTCATCTGCTGTGCTTGGACTCATGACGTCCAGCTCGGCACACGCGTCCGCCTCGCCCGGCACGCCCGGAAGCAACGGCCCTCTGCGCAGACTCACGGCCCGGGGCCGCGACGAGGCGCACCGCGCCTCCACACCACTTGAGCTCTTCTTCGACCTGTGCTTCGTCGTGGCCATCGCGCAGGCCGGAGTGCAGCTGGTGCGCTCCGTGGCCGAGGCGCACGCCGGCGAGGGCATCCTCGACTACGCGATGGTCTTCTTCGCCATCTGGTGGGCCTGGATGAACTTCACCTGGTTCGCCTCCGCCTACGACAACGACGACGCGCTCTACCGGGTCGTCACCCTGGTGCAGATGGCCGGTGTGCTGGTGCTCGCGGCCGGGGTGTCCAAGGCGTTCGACGACCACGAGTTCCTGGCCGTCTGGCTGGGCTACTTGATCATGCGGCTCGCGATGACGGCCCAGTGGCTGCGCGCGGCACGCTCCAGTCAGGGACCCGCGAGAACGACGGCCCTGCGGTACGCCGCCGGCGTGTTCCTGTGCCAGATCGGCTGGCTGGGGCTGCTGATCCTGCCCGAGGGCGGCAGGCCCTGGCTGTTCCTGGTGATGGCGATCGTGGAGATGTGCGTGCCGGCGTACGCGGAGAAGGACCACGCCACGTCCTGGCATCCACGCCATATCGCCGAACGGTACGGCCTGTTCACGATCATTGTGCTCGGCGAGACGATCGCCGCCGCCACGGTCGCCGTGAAGACCGCCCTCGACGAGAACGACGTGCTCGGCGAACTGCTGCCGATCGCCGCGGGCGGACTCCTGATCATCTTCTCGGCCTGGTGGATCTACTTCGTGGTGCCGATCCACGGTCATCTGCGCTCCAACCGGCAGTCCTTCCTCTGGGGCTACGGCCACTACCTGATCTTCGCGTCGGCGGCCGCGATCGGCGCCGGCCTGGAGGTGGCGGTCGAGCAGGCCGTCGGCAAGGCGCACATCTCCACGCTGTCCGCGTCGGCCGCGGTGACCCTGCCGACGGCGCTGTACCTGCTCACGGTGTGGGCGCTGCACTCACGTCACTTCAAGTACGGCATCGCCCAGCAGCTCGTGCTGCCGACGACGGCGCTGCTCGTCATCGCCTGCACCTTCCTCGGCAACTGGGCGGTGCTCGCGGCGGGGATCGTCTCGGCTCTCGCGGTGGCGACCGGGACGACACTGACGGCACGCATGACCGCGCGGGAGCGCCGGACCGCGGCGGGCCCGGCGGCGACTCCGACCGGCTGATGTCACCGGGCCGCGCCCGCGGCTGGACGACACTGGCTCCATGACAGTTGACGCATTGACGGATGTCGCCGGCGTGCGCGTGGGGCACGCGACGCGCACCGGCGACGGTTGGCTCACCGGCACCACTGTCGTCCTCGCCCCGCGGGGCGGGGCCGTCGCCGCGGTGGATGTGCGGGGCGGCGGCCCCGGCACCAAGGAGACCGACGCCCTCGATCCGCGCAACCTCGTGCAGAAGGTCGAGGCGATCGTCCTGACCGGGGGCAGCGCGTACGGGCTCGACGCGGCCTCCGGTGTGATGGCCTGGCTGGAGGAGCAGGGGCGCGGGGTGCGCGTCGGGCCGGATCCGGCGCATGTCGTGCCCGTGGTGCCCGCGGCGTGCGTTTTCGACCTGGGGCGGGGCGGCGACTTCCGGGCCCGGCCGGATGCGGCGACGGGGCGCGCGGCGGTCGAGGAGGCAGCGGCGAGCGCGGTGGGCGCCGGGGTGCGGGAAGGGTGCGTCGGCGCCGGTGCCGGGGCGGTGCTCGGGGCGCTGAAGGGCGGGGTCGGGACGGCGAGCGTGGTGCTCGACTCGGGGGTCACCGTGGGCGCGCTGGTGGTGGCGAACGCGGTGGGAAGCGCGATGGATCCGGAAACCGGTGTGCTGTACGGCGAGTTGTTCCAGGGGCGTGTGGAGTATCCGGGGGCGCGCGTGCACGAGGCCGCGCGGCTGCGCCTCGCCGAGACCTCGTCGAAGAACGCGCCTCCCCCGCTGAACACGACGCTCGCCGTCGTCGCCACCGACGCGGACCTGTCCAAGGCGCAGGCGCAGAAGCTGGCCGGCACGGCGCACGACGGCATCGCGCGCGCCGTACGGCCGGTGCATCTGCTCAACGACGGCGACACGGTGTTCGCGCTGGCGACGGGTGCGCGCACGCTCGATACCGCGAGCCCGCTCGCGCTGAACGACATCCTCGCCGCGGGCGCGGATGCGGTGACGCGCGCGATCGTGCGCGCGGTGCGCGCCGCGGAGTCCGTGGACGGGCCGGGTGGGGTGTGGCCGTCGTACGGCGAGTTGTACGGGGGTGGTGCCGCGGGGGCCTGAGCGGCGCAAGGTGCTCCCGCTCCGCCACCTCCGCCCGTGAATGTCGCGGTTCTGTCACGTCATGGCGTTCACCGCACATGGAGGGAACCCGACGCCTCGCGGATTCCCTCTATCTGCACGCATCGGATCGGACCACGCAGATCACGTGAACTGGGAGCAGCCTGTGACAACGCCGGACAAAGCAGCGCGGCGCGCACTGGGGACCTGTGCCGTCCTGATGGTCGGCGCCCTCACCCTCACCGCCTGTGGCGGCAGCGCCGACGCGCAGAACGACGGCAAGGGCGGGGACTCCGCCAGGACGTCGGCCGCGAAGATCGTCATCTCGGCGAAGGACGGCTCGTCGGGCGCGTCGATCAACTCGACCGGCGTGAAGGTCAGCGACGGCGAGCTCACCGACGTGAAGATGACGGTGGCGGGGACGGGACAGGCCGTGCCGGGGGCAATATCGGCGGACGGCGGCAGCTGGAAGCCGAAGGAGCAGCTGGAGCGCGGGACCAAGTACGAGATATCGGCGAAGGCGAAGGGCGCGGACGGGAAGACCGTCGCGGCCGGTTCGAGCTTCACCACGGTCACGCCTCAGAACAGCTTCGTCGGGACGTACACGCCGGACAACGGCGCGACGGTGGGCGTCGGGATGCCGGTGTCGTTCACCTTCGACAAGGCGATCAGCGACCAGAAGGCCGTGCGGTCGGGCATCACCGTCACGTCGAGCAGCGGGCAGAAGATCGTGGGCCACTGGTTCGGGGCGCAGCGGCTCGACTTCCGGCCCGAGGAGTACTGGAAGGCCGGTTCCAAGGTCACGATGAAGATCGACCTGGACGGGATCGAGGGCGCGAACGGCGTCTACGGGGTGCAGAAGAAGACCGTGACCTTCACCATCGGGCGCTCGCAGGTCTCCACGGTGGATGTCAGCACACAGACCATGACGGTCACGCGGGACGGCAAGACGCTCAAGTCGGTGCCGATCTCGGCGGGCAGCGCGGAGTTCCCGACGTACAACGGGCAGATGGTGATCTCCGAGAAGCTCTTGGAGACGCGGATGAACAGCCGGACGGTGAATCTGGCCGACGCGTACGACATCCCCGATGTGCCGCACGCGATGCGGCTGACGACGTCGGGCACCTTCCTGCACGGCAACTACTGGTACGACAAGGGCAACCCGCCCTTCGGCCGGCAGGGCACGAGCCACGGCTGTGTGGGGATGCAGGACGTGCGGGGCGCGCAGGGTGACACGACGGCGAAGTGGTTCTACGACAGCTCGCTCATCGGCGACGTGGTGATCGTGAAGAACTCCCCCGAGAAGTCGGTGGCGCCGGACAACGGGCTCAACGGATGGAACATGCCGTGGAGCGAGTGGACCGCGGGAAGTGCCGCCTGAGCAGGGCCTTCTGACGGTTCGTAGGGCCGCGTGGGAACCATCCGCGCGGCCCGGGCGTTTTACGTGCGTACGTTTTCTCGGTTCCCGGACATGATGTCCGACCGAGGGGCTACGGTATGCACCCACAAGGTGACATGCAGCAACGCCGGGAGAAGCCTTGAGCGTTCCGTACGAGACGGCAGCGTACGAATCCCATGAGTCGCCGGAGTCTCCGGAGGAGCACCTCGCGCGACTGCTCGGCCGTGCCCTGAACTCCTTCGAGCTGCCCGACGAGGTGATACGGCGACTCGACTGCGCGCTGGCGCACGACAGTTCGCTGCACTCCGCGCACCACAGCGCGGGCCGGCACCGTGAGACGTACCGGCACACCTGGCTGCTCGCCGACGGCTCGGCCCTCACCCTGTGGGAGCTCGTCCACAACACCGCGCGGGGCAGCGCACCGCAGCACGAGGTGTACGTCGACGAGGAGGATCTGCGCGCCGCGACCGCGCGTCTGCCCCTGCCGCCGGACGCCCCGGACTTCGAGCTGCCGGTGACGGTGCAGCTGTCGCCGGTCCACGCGCCGCGGCACGCGTACGTGCCGGACGACTCCGCCGACCACGCGCGCCGGCTCCTGCGCCGTGCGGAGAACACCGACCGGCCGGGCCCGGACACCGCCGCGCTGCTGACCACGGCGTTCGCGCACCAGATCACGCAGGCCTTCGGACGGCCGTGCCGCGCCGGGCGCGCCGGGCTGTGCTTCTCGCTCTACGAGCACGCCTTCCTGCTGCGCGACGGCGCGGAGATCTCCCTGTGGGAGGTCGAGCACACGGCGACGCCGGACGGGCGGCACATGTGCGAGGTGTACGTCAGCGAGGACGCCGCGCGGGACGCGATGGAGCGCCGGGCGGCGCAGGTGTCGTAGCGTGCGCCGGCGCGGGGCGTTCAGCGCCCGTCGCTGAGCTGCCGTACCAGGCCCGCGAACGCGTCCTGTTCGGCCGGGGTGAGCTGTACCGCCTCCAGGTGCGGGACCGCCTGCCGCTGCGGCGGGAGGGCGGACAGGGCGGGGTCGGTGGGCCACGGGGCGGCGCCGGGGCGGATGGCGCGCAGGACGCGGGACAGGCCTACCACCCAGGCGACGGTCAGCAGGGCGAGCAGGCCCACGCCCAGCAGCTGGAAGATCGAGACGTGCTCAGGCATGCGCCCCAGTACACACCACGGTCCGGGACTTTGGCCCCGGACCGTGACGTATCTCGCAGGTGCCGTGAACGACTCACAGCTCCTTAATAAGGGCGACTTGGCGCGCTCAGGCCGCCACCGGCTGCTTGGACTCCGCGGTCGCGGTGGCCACACCGGCGCCGGGCCCGGTGGGCGCCGCGCCGGGGGCCGGCTTGCGCATGCCCTTCAGGACGACCACCAGGGCGGTGGTGACGCAGACGCCCGCCGCGATGGCGACCAGGTACAGCAGCGGGTTGCCGATCAGCGGGACCACGAAGATGCCGCCGTGCGGGGCACGCAGGGTGGCGCCGAAGGCCATCGACAGCGCGCCGGTGACCGCGCCGCCCGCCATCGAGGCCGGGATGACGCGCAGCGGGTCGGCGGCCGCGAACGGGATGGCGCCCTCGGAGATGAAGGAGGCGCCCAGCACCCAGGCGGCCTTGCCGTTCTCGCGCTCGGTCTGGGTGAAGAGCTTGCCGCGGACCGTGGTGGCCAGGGCCATCGCCAGCGGCGGGACCATGCCGGCGGCCATCACGGCGGCCATGACCTTCATCGCGGAGTCGCTGGGGTCGGCGACGGCGATACCGGCCGTGGCGAAGGCGTACGCGACCTTGTTGACCGGGCCGCCGAGGTCGAAGCACATCATCAGGCCGAGCAGGACGCCGAGCAGGATGGCGTTGGTGCCGGAGAGACCGTCGAGCCAGTCGGTCATGGCCTCCTGGGCCTCGGCGATCGGCTTGCCGATCACCACGAACATCAGGAAGCCGACGATCAGCGTGGAGATCAGCGGGATCACCACCACCGGCATGATGCCGCGCAGCACCGGCGGGATCTTCACCCGCTGGATCGCCAGCACCACACCACCGGCGATCAGACCGGCCGCGAGGCCGCCGAGGAAGCCCGCGTTGATGGTCAGCGAGATCGCGCCGCCGACGAAGCCGGGGACCAGGCCTGGCCTGTCCGCCATGCCGTAGGCGATGTAACCGGCCAGGACCGGGACCAGGAAGCCGAAGGCGACGCCGCCGATCTGGAAGAGCAGGGCGCCCCAGCTGTCGACCTGGGTCCAGTCGAAGCGCTCCATGACCGACGGAGCCTTGTTGATCTCCCAGCCGCCGATCGCGAACCCGAGGGCGATCAGCAGACCGCCCGCGGCGACGAACGGAACCATGTAGCTCACGCCGGTCATCAGCCACTTGCGCAGCTTGGTGCCGTAGCCCTCGCCGGACTCACCGGCACGCTCGACCGGCGTGCCCGCGGGCGCCCCCGCGCTCACCTCCCCGCGCGCCGCCTTCTCGCGCACCTCGGTGATGAGTTCGGCCGGGCGGTTGATGCCCGCCTTCACGCCGACGTCGACCGTCGGCTTGCCGGCGAAGCGGTCCTTGTCCCGTACCGGCACGTCGTGCGCGAAGATCACGCCGTCCGCCGCCGCGATGGCCGCCGGGTCGAGCCGGGTGAAGCCGGCCGAGCCCTGCGTCTCGACGACGAGCTCGACACCCGCCTCACGGCCCGCGTTCTCCAGGGACTCGGCCGCCATGTAGGTGTGGGCGATGCCGGTCGGGCAGGAGGTGACGGCGACGATACGGAAGGGGCGCGCGTTCCCTCCGGAGGAATCGGGGGTGCCCTTGGTGGTGCTGACCGCTGCGGTGCCGGCGGAGGCCGCCGCCGACACCGCAGCGGAGTCTGCGGAACCGCTCGTCTCCTCGGCCGCGCCAGGAGTCTCGTCCCCCCGGATCAGCGCCGCCGCGACACCCGCGTCCCCCGCCGCCCGCAGCGCGTCCGTGAACTCGGAGTTCATCAGCTGCCGTGCCAGCGAGGAGAGGATCGTCAGGTGGGCGTCGTCCGCACCTGCGGGTGCCGCGATCAGGAAGATCAGGTCCGCGGGACCGTCCGCCGCGCCGAAGTCGATCCCGGCCGCGCTGCGCCCGAAGGCGAGGGTCGGCTCGGTGACGTGTTCGCTGCGGCAGTGCGGGATGCCGATGCCGCCGTCGAGGCCGGTCGGCATCTGGGCCTCGCGGGCGGCGACGTCGGCGAGGAAGCCTTCCAGGTCGGTCACCCGGCCCAGGGCCACCATGCGCTCGGCGAGGGCACGGGCCGCCGCTTCCTTGGTATCGGCGGACAGGTCGAGATCGACCAGGTCCGCGGTGATCATGTCGCTCATCGCGGGCTCCTTCGCACGCGTATCGCCCGGGGAGTGGGGTGGGCGGGGGTGGGGACGGGGATGCAGTGGGGGGAGGTGGTGGAGGCGGGGCCGGGGAAACCCCGCCCCCACCTGACGGCAGGGCGGCTCAGGTTGCCCTGCCGACGGTCATCGGCAGCGGCGAGTAACGGGGAGCCCCGCCACTTCGCAGCCGGCGTGAGAGAGGCGTACGTCATGACACCGGCTCCTTCAGTACGCGGTCCACCGGCACCTCGGCCGTGACCGTGACGGCCGACGGGTCCAGGTCGCCCGGCGACGGCATGACGCTGCCGGGCAGCTGTACGGCGGCGGCGCCGTGGGCCACCGCGGACGCGAGCGCCTCCGGGCCGCTGCCGCCGGCGATCAGGAAGCCGGCGAGCGAGGAGTCACCGGCACCCACATTGCTGCGTACGACATCCACTCGCGCGCTGCCGAACCAGGCGCCCGCGCCGTCCACCAGCAGCTGGCCGTCCGCGCCCAGGCTCGCGAGCACGGCGCGTGCGCCCATCTCGCGCAACTCCTCGGCCGCCTTCACCGCGTCGCCCACCGTGGACAGGGGGCGCCCGACCGCCTCCGCGAGCTCCTCGGCGTTCGGCTTCACGACGTCGGGCCGCTCGCGCAGCGCCTCCAGCAGCGCGGGCCCCGAGGTGTCCAGCGCGATCCGCGCGCCCCCCGCGTGGGCCCGCGCGACGACATCGGCGTACCACGCCGGACCGAGCCCCCGCGGCAGGCTCCCGCAGCACGCGATCCAGTCCGCGTCCCGCGACTGCTCACGCACCGTCTCCAGCAGCAGTTCCTGCTCCGCGGCCGTCAGCTCGGGACCCGGCGCGTTGATCTTCGTGAGCACTCCGTCCGACTCCGCGAGCGCGATGTTCGAGCGGGTGGCTCCGGCG
Organism: Streptomyces sp. P17; assembly: GCF_032436805.1. NCBI lineage: Bacteria > Bacillati > Actinomycetota > Actinomycetes > Kitasatosporales > Streptomycetaceae > Streptomyces > Streptomyces sp. P17. The sequence continues at coordinate 29,427 of NZ_JAVRBF010000019.1, forward strand.
ACCCGCACCGCCGTGACCTCGATGCCCTGCGCGTCGAGCAGATCCGCGACGAGCGCGCCCGGCGCACCACCCAGGGGCAGCACCGCCACCGTGCGCCGTCCGGCGGCGGCGACGGCGCGCGAGACGTTCACGCCCTTGCCGCCCGGGTCCATGCGTTCGCCGGTGGCGCGGATGACCTCGCCGCGCTCCAGGGACGGGACCTCGTAGGTGCGGTCCAGCGACGGATTGGGGGTGACGGTGAGGATCATGCGCGCACTACTTCCGTGCCGCCGCGCTCGATGGCGGCGGTGTCTTCGGGGCTCAGCCCGCTGTCGGTGATCAGCAGGTCCACATCGCTCAGGTCGCCGAAGCGGGCGAAGTGCTCCTGGCCGTGCTTGGAGGAGTCGGCGAGCAGCACGACACGGCGGGCCGCGGCCACGGCCGCGCGCTTCACCGCGGCCTCGGCGAGGTCGGGGGTGGTCAGGCCGTGGTCGGCGGAGAAGCCGTTGGCCGCCACGAAGAGGACATCGGCCCGGATCTCGCCGTACGCACGCAGCGCCCAGGCATCCACGGCGGCGCGCGTACGGTGCCGTACGCGCCCTCCGACCAGATGGAGCTGGATACCGGGGTGGTCCGCGAGCCGGGCCGCGATCGGCAGGCTGTGGGTGACGACGGTGAGCGAGGCCTCCAGCGGGATGGCGCCCGCGACCCGCGCGACCGTCGTACCGGCGTCGAGGATCATCGTGCCCTCGGCCGGCAGTTCGGCGAGGGCGGCCTTCGCGATGCGGTCCTTCTCGTCGGCGGCCGTGGACTCCCGTTCGGCGAGGTCCGGCTCGAAGTCGAGGCGGCCGACCGGAATGGCCCCGCCGTGCACCCGGCGCAGCAGTCCTGCCCGGTCCAGGGCCTTCAGGTCCCGGCGGATCGTCTCCGCCGTGACCTGGAACTCCTCGGCCAGCGACAGCACATCCACCCGGCCGCCGTCACGGGCGATCCGGAGGATCTCCTGCTGCCGCTCCGGTGCGTACATGTCCGTTCGCCTCCGACCAATGCCCGAACCTGTGGTTTCGCTTGGAGGCTACGTCGGGATTTCCGGAAAGTAAACAGGTTCGGGCGTAACTCGGGCATGAACGGACGCGCGGCCCCAGAAGCATGCGGAAGGGCCCCGCGCCGACCAGCGCAGGGCCCTTGATGCGGACGGTCCGAGATCCGATGGTTCAGGCGACGGGCACCGGCTCCCGCGCCTCGTCCCGGTCGCCCAGGGGCTCCGGCCCGGACGCGCCTTCCACATGCTGCGCAGGCTTCCGTGGCAGCGCGAACATCAGCACGAAGATGACGCCCATCACCGCGGCCACCCAGCCCAGCGCATGCTGGAACGCGTCCACGAAGGCCGGCCCGACAGCGCTCCCGGCACCCACCCGGTCGTCCAGCACCCCGAAGAAGACCACCGACACCAGGCCGAGCCCCAGCGCGTTGCCCATCTGCTGCACCGTGTTGATCAGGCCCGACGCCGAACCGGCGTGCTCGCGCGGCACCTCCGAGAGGATCGCGTCCGTCAGCGGGGCGACGATCAGACCCATGCCCACGCCCATCACGACCAGCGGAAGCGCCATCTGCCAGGACGTGATGCCGAGGCCGTACCGCTCGGACTCCCACAGGTAGAGAAGGACACCGAGACCCAGCACCAGCGCACCCGACTGCAGCACCCTGCGCCCGAAGCGCGGCACCAGCTTCTGCACGGACAGCCCCGCCGCCGTCGACACCGCGAGCGAGAACGGCACGCCGGTCAGCCCCGCCTTCAGCGGACCCCAGCCCAGGCCGGACTGCATGTACAGCGTCCACACCAGGAAGAAGATGCCGAGCCCGACACCGAAGACGGTCTGTACGGCGATACCGGCGGCGAAGCTCTTCACCTTGAACAGGGACAGTTCGATCAGCGGGGAGCCGTCCCGCGCGGACTTGCGCTTCTCGTACGCCACCAGCACCGCGAGCACGACCAGCGAGCCGGCCATCGACACGTACCCCCACAGCGGCCAGCCCGTCTCACGGCCGCGGGTCAGCGGGTAGAGCAGCATCAGCAGACCGAGCGTCACCAGGGCCACGCCCACCAGGTCGAGCCTGGGGGCCTTCGCCGCCTTGGACTCGGTGATGTAGCGGCTGCCGAGGATCAGCCCTGCGATGCCGACGGGGAGGTTGATCAGGAAGATCGGGCGCCATTCCAGGCCGAAGAGGTTCCACTCGGTGAGCAGCGCGCCGAGCAGCGGACCGCTGACCGCGCCGAGCCCCACGACCGCGCCGAACAGCCCGAACACCTTGCCGCGCTCGTGCGCCGGGAAGGTGGCGTGCACGATCGACAGCACCTGCGGCACCATCAGCGCCGCCATCGCGCCCTGCAGGATGCGGGAGGCGACCAGCATCTCCGGGTTCGCGGCGAAGCCGCACAGCGCGGAGGCGATCGTGAAGCCGCCGATGCCGAGGAGGAACAGCTTCTTGCGGCCGTGGATGTCGCCGAGGCGGCCGCCGGTGATCAGGCCCGCGGCGAAGGCGAGGGCGTAACCGGCCGTTATCCACTGGATCTGGCTCTCGGTGGCGCCGGCGTTCCGCTGGATCGACGGGATCGCGATGTTGACGATCGTCACGTCCACGAGGTCCATGAAGGCGGCGGTCATCACGATGGCCAGCGCGAACCAGCGCCGCTTGTCTCCGACAGGTGTCGTCTCTTGGGTCATGTGAAAGAAGTTAGAGCCCGAGTAGGTCAGATCCTGTCCTAGTTCTGCGGCATTCTCAGAGGCATGACGACAGACACTCCAGCCCGCCTCCTCCAGCTCCTCTCCCTCCTCCAGACACCCCGCGAATGGCCCGGCGGCGAGCTCTCCGACCGGCTCGGTGTGTCGCGGCGTACCGTGCGGCGGGACATCGACCGGCTGCGTGAGCTCGGCTATCCGGTGCAGGCGACCAAGGGCGCCGAGGGCGGCTACCGGCTCGTCGCGGGCAAGGCCATGCCGCCGCTCGTCCTGGACGACGAGGAGGCGGTCGCCATCGCGGTCGGCCTGCGCGCCGGCGCCGGGCACGCGGTCGAGGGCGTCGACGAGGCGTCCGTACGGGCGCTCGCCAAGCTGGAGCAGGTGCTCCCCAGCCGGCTCCGCCATCGCGTCGCCACCCTCCAGGCCGCGACCACCCCGCTGACCAGCGGCGACGGCGCGAGCATCGCACCGGAGACGCTCACGGTCATGGCCTCGACGGTGGCCGGCCAGGAGCGGCTGCGGTTCGCCTACCGGGCGGGCGACGGCACGGAGTCCCGACGGGTCACCGAGCCCTACCGTCTGGTCTCCACCGGCCGCCGCTGGTACCTCGTCGCCTACGACCTCGACCGCGACGACTGGCGGACGTTCCGGGTCGACCGGGTGAGCGACCCCTTCGCGACGGGCGCGCGCTTCACCCCGCGCGAGCTGCCCGCCGGCAACGCGGCCGAGTATCTGCGCCAGTCCATGTACCGCCGCCAGGAGACCTACGAGTTCTCGGTCACCTTCGCCGCCCCCGCCCACTTCATCGCCGCCCGCCTGCCCAAGTGGCTCGGCGCTCCCGAACCGCTCGACGACCACACCTGCCGGCTGCGCGCCACGACCGGCGACGCCGTGGAGTGGATGGCGGTACGGCTGGCGATGGCCGACTGCGAGTTCACCGTGCACGAGCCGGAGGAACTGGTCCGCTGTGTAAGGGACTTGGGCGGCCGCCTGAGCAGGGCGGCGAAGGGCTGAGCAAAAGCACCGGCCTGCTACGACCGGACCCTTACGGAACCTGTTCTACGACCCACCCCTCACCGAACCCGCGACCTCCCCCCACGGAATGTCCCGCACCACCGCGAGATTCCGCAGCGCGAGAGCACCCGGACCCTCCGGCCCTGCCGGCCGCGCCTCCCCCACCGCCCACGACTCGACGGCCACCCGCACAGCGGCGCCCGCCACAGCCGCCGCGAACCGCAGCTCGGGAGAGGGACCGGCAACGTTGTCGCCCTCGCCGCCCAGTCCCGCGTCCCTCAGCCCCGCGTCGCCCAACCGCGCCGCCAGGACCTCCGCCAGCGTCCCCTCGGACGCATGACAGACCTCCGCCCACACCTTCCCCAGCGCGGGACTGGCCACGGCGAGACGGATCAGCGTGCGCACCCACTCCCAGGAGGACGCCGAGACCCCCACGCCCGGGGTCAGCGTGTGCTCGACCGCGTGTTCCAGCGCCTCGGGGACGGACAGTTCCGCGGGAGCCAGCCGCACCGCCTGCGCCCACCGCTCGGCCCCCGCCGCGTAGAGGGGGGAGACGGCCTCCTCCTTCGTGGCGAAGTAGCGGTAGAACGTGCGCGGAGCGATACCGGCGGCCTGGGCGATGTCCTCGGCGCGGGTGGCGCGCAGGCCCTGTCTGACGAAGAGGGCGGCCGCGGCGCGGGCGATCTGCATACGGGTCTCCGCCTTGCGCCGCTCCGTCAGGGAGAGGGGGACGGCGGAGTTTGGTGCTGGGGTGGGGCTACTCACACTCGGCAGGCTATGCCCATGTGACACAATCTGCCATCCGGCGGGCCACCCCGGGGTTCAGGTACGGGGTGGCCCGCCTTCCAGCATGCCCGCACAAGAGCCGGACCCCGGCGCCCAGGGGGGGGAGGGCGCCGGGGTCCGGCTTGGGAGAGTCCCGGCGCCGGGGGGACAGCGGCGGGACTTGGTTCAGGAGGGCCCGCGAGGGGGGATCGCGGGGACCGAACTCCTGGACCCTGAAAGGTTGTTCCCAGGGCCCTGGGAGTTGAAGCGGCGTTACAACGCCATGTTTGCGCGCTCTTTCGCCACCCGGCGTACGCGGCCGGGGCGCTCGCACGCCCCCGGACTCGCGTCCACGATCAGGCGGCGGCGTCGAACCCGGTGTCCCGGGCCAGCTTCTTCAGCTCCAGCAGCGCGTGCTTCTCGATCTGCCGGATACGCTCGCGCGTCAGACCGTGCTCCTTGCCGACCTCGGTCAGGGTGCGCTCGCGGCCGTCGTCGATGCCGTACCGCATCTTGATGATCGAGGCCGTGCGCTGGTCGAGGCGGCCGATCAGGTCGTCGAGCTCCTCGCTGCGCAGCAGGGTCAGGACGGACTGCTCCGGGGAGACCGCCGAGGTGTCCTCCAGCAGGTCCCCGAACTGGGTCTCGCCCTGGTCGTCCACCGACATGTTCAGCGAGACCGGGTCGCGGGCCCAGTCCAGCACGTCGATCACCCGGTCGGGGTTCGAGCCGAGCTCGGCGGCGATCTCCGCGGGCTCCGGGTCGCGGCCGTGCTCACGGTTGAACTCGCGCTGCACGCGCCGGATCCGGCCGAGCTCCTCCACCAGGTGGACGGGGAGCCGGATGGTGCGGGACTGGTCGGCTATCGAACGGGTGATGGCCTGACGGATCCACCAGGTCGCGTACGTCGAGAACTTGAAGCCCTTGCGGTAGTCGAACTTCTCGACCGCGCGCACCAGGCCGGCGTTGCCCTCCTGGATCAGGTCCAGCAGCGGCAGTCCGCTGCGCGGGTAGCGGCGGGCGACGGCGACGACCAGGCGGAGGTTGGAGCGGATGAAGACATCCTTGGCACGCTCCCCCTCGGCGACCAGCGCTTCGAGCTCCTCACGGGAGGCGTCCGCCTTGGACTCCTCGTACCCGTCGAGGACCTGTCGCGCGAACACACCCGCCTCGATGATCTGTGACAGCTCGACCTCCTTGGCGGCGTCGAGCAGCGGTGTGCGCGCGATCTCGTCGAGGTACATGCCGACCAGGTCGCGATCGGCGATCTCGCCGCCATGGGCGCGAACACTGCGTGCCCTGTCGACGGTCTCGCCAGCGGCGGACTGACGACGGGTGACGGCACGGGTTGCCATGCGTGCTCCCTTGCGATGGTGGGCTGGCGGGTTGTCCTTGGTGCCCGGCACTCTGCTCGGGTGCCCTGCATCCGATGGAAACAACGACTGGAATCAGGACAGAATTCCCAACCCGTCCCCCTATTTTTCTGATCATGCAGTACCCTGTCCGGCCACACGAGGAGGCGGGATGTCAGCGGCACGTACAGAGGTGCAGGTCAGGCCGGGAGTCGAGGCTGACCTCGAAGCCCTCACGGACATCTACAACCACTACGTACGTGAGACGCCGATCACCTTCGATACCGCGGTCTTCACGCCGGAAGAACGCCGCCCTTGGCTGCTCTCCCACCCTGAAGACGGGCCGTACCGCCTGATGGTTGCCGAGGAACGGGACTCCACGGGGAACTCACAGCGGATCCTCGGGTACGCCACATCCAGCCCTCACCGGCCCAAGCCCGCGTACGCCACCTCCGTGGAGGTCACCGTCTACCTCGCCCCGGACGCCGGCCGCCGAGGGGTGGGCACCCTTCTGTACAAGGCCCTCTTCGAGACCCTGGCGGACGAGGATCTGCACCGCGCCTACGCGGGCATCGCCCAGCCGAACGAGGCCTCCACCAGGCTGCACGAGCGTTTCGGCTTCCAGCACGTCGGCACGTACCGCGAGGTGGGCCGCAAGTTCGGCCGCTACTGGGACGTGGCCTGGTACGAGAAACCCCTGTAGCTCAGCCGAACTGCACCGAACGCTTCGCCAGCCCCATCCAGAACCCGTCGATCACCGAGCGCTGCGCGTCCAGCTCGCCGCCGGCCTCGGCCGCGCCCATGGTCACGAACAGCGGGGCGAAGTGCTCGGTGCGCGGGTGGGCGTACCGGCCGGCCGGGGACTTCCCGAGGAAGTCCAGCAGCGCGTCCCAGTCGTGGTTCTCCAGCGCCCGCCGGCCCCAGTCGTCGAACTCCGCCGACCAGGCGGGGATGCCGCCCTGCCGGAGCGCGGCCAGGTTGTGGGTGAAGAAGCCGGAGCCGACGATCAGCACGCCCTCGTCGCGCAGCGGCGCCAGCTTCCGGCCGATCTCCATGAGCCGGACCGGGTCGAGCGTCGGCATGGAGATCTGGAGGACGGGGATGTCGGCGGCCGGGAACATCTCCACGAGCGGGACGTAGGCGCCGTGGTCGAGGCCCCGGTCCGGGATGTCCTGCACGGGCATACCGGGGGCGCGCAGCAGCTTGCGTACGGACTCGGCGAGCGCGGGGGCGCCGGGCGCCTCGTAGCGCACCCGGTAGTAGTGCTCGGGGAAGCCCCAGAAGTCGTAGACGAGGGGGACGGTCTCCACCGCGCCGAGCGCCAGCGGGGCCTCCTCCCAGTGGGCGGAGACCATGAGGATCGCCTTCGGGCGGGGCAGCTGCGCGGACCAGGCCGCGAGCTCGCCGGGCCAGACCGGGTCGTCCGCGAGGGGCGGGGCACCGTGGCTGAGGTAGAGCGCGGGCATGCGCTCCTGGGTGGCGGCGGACATCGTGGCGACTCCCTCTGAGCAGTTACTCGCCCTGAGCTATTACTTGAATTCTAAACCTCTACGTCAGAATAGGCCCCGTTGTTTCAACTTTCAAGCAGACGGCTCGTACAGTGGAGCCATGAACACGGCATCCGCACCCGCATCCACTGAAGAGCCCCGCTGGCTCACCGCCGAGGAGCAGCGCGTCTGGCGCTCCTACCTCCAGGCCACCACGCTGCTGGAGGACCACCTGGACCGCCAGCTCCAGCGGGACGCGGGCATGCCGCACATCTACTACGGCCTGCTGGTCAAGCTCGCCGACTCCCCCCAGCGGCGGCTGCGGATGACCGAGCTGGCGATGTACGCGAAGATCACCCGCTCCCGGCTCTCGCACGCCATCGCGCGTTTGGAGAAGAACGGCTGGGTGCGCCGCGAGGACTGCCCCTCGGACAAGCGCGGCCAGTTCGCGGTGCTGACCGACGAGGGGATGGCGGTGCTGAAGCGGACCGCGCCGGGCCATGTGAGCGCGGTGCGGGGCGCGCTCTTCGACCGGCTGACCCCGGAACAGCAGAAGTCCCTCGGCGAGATCATGCGGATCGTCGCCGAGGGACTTGAGCCGGACGAAGCGGGTGCGGATCTGCCCTGGCTCCGCTGAGCCGCTCACTCAGCGAGGCCAGGGCAGATCCTGGGTCGTACGTACGGGGCGTCCCCTCCCCCGTACGTACGGGCCGGTCGTCCCGAAGAGGTGGGTCGTCAGTGGGCGACGACCGGTACCGCCAGTTCCTCCTCGGCGCCGTCCTCGGACGAGGCCACCGGGCTGCTGCCCGGCTTGCCGGCGTTGACCAGGGTGAAGGCGATCAGCGAAGCGGCGAGCAGGATGCCGACGGCCGCCCAGATCGCGGTGGTGTAGCCCTCCACCATGCCCTCCAGCTGGACCAGCTGCTGCTGGGACCGGCCGGCCGCGCCGCCGATGTGGTCGGCGATGTAGGTGGTGGTGGCCGAGGCGGCGATCGTGTTCAGCAGGGCCGTACCGATCGCACCGCCCACCTGCTGGGAGACGTTGACCATCGCGGAGGCGACACCGGAGTCCTGCGGCTTGACGCCCATGGTAGCCAGGGACATGGCCGGCATGAACGCCGTACCCATACCGAGGCCGAGCAGCAGCATCGCCGGCAGCAGCAGGGCGGCGTAGGAGGAGTCGACCTCCAGCTGGGTCAGCATCAGCATGCCGACCGCGGCGAGAAGGAAGCCCGGGCCCATCAGCAGCCGCGGCGCGACCCGGGTCATCAGACGGGTGCCGATCTGGGTCGAGCCCGTGATCATGCCCACGATCATCGGCAGGAAGGCGAAACCGGTCTTCACCGGCGAGTAGCCCTGGACGATCTGCAGGTAGTAGGTCAGGAACAGGAACAGACCGAACATGCCGATGATGGCGAGGCCCAGCGAGAGGTAGATCCCGCCGCGGTTGCGGTCGGTGATCACGCGCAGCGGCAGCAGCGGGGCCTTGACCTTGGCCTCGGTGACGACGAACGCGAGCAGCAGAACGACGGACGCGACGAACATGCCGACCGTCACCGCGTCGCCCCAGCCCTCGGACTCGGCGCGGGTGAAGCCGTAGACCAGCGCGACCAGGCCCAGGGTGGAGAGCAGGACACCGGGGATGTCGAGCGGGTTGCGGTTGCGGGCGCCCTCGGGCTCCCGGATGACGAACCAGGCACCGGCCGCGGCGATCATGGCGAAGGGGATGTTCACGAAGAACGTCCAGCGCCAGTCCAGGTACTCGGTGAGGAAGCCACCGAGGATCAGACCGACGGCACCGCCGGCACCGGCGATGGCGCCGTAGATACCGAACGCCTTGGCGCGCTCCTTGGCGTCCGTGAACATCACCGCGAGCAGGGAGAGCGCGGCGGGCGCGAGCAGGGCACCGAAGACACCCTGCAGGGCGCGGGCGCCGAACATCATGGCCTCGTTGGTGGCGGCGCCACCGAGCGCGGAGGCCGCGGCGAATCCGGCGAGACCGACGACGAAGGCGCGCTTACGGCCCCACAGGTCGGCGATACGGCCGCCGAAGAGCAGCAGACCACCAAAGGCGAGGGCGTAGGCCGTGACGACCCACTGCCGGTTGCCGTCGGATATGCCCAGGTCCTGCTGGGCGGAGGGAAGCGCGATGTTCACGATGGTGGCGTCGAGGACGACCATCAGCTGGGCGAGCGCGATGAAGACGAGCGCTTTCCAGCGGTTGGAGTCCGGGACTCCGGGAGCCTTCACGGCTGTTTGAGACATGGGGGTACCCACTTCGGGACTTCGTGACGGAAAACGGAACGGAAAAACGCGAAACGAGAAAGAGGTGTGCGAACAGGGACTGGCGTCGGGCGCTGGACTAATCGGCTTGGCGCAGGTCCTCCAGGGTCACGGCCGTGCCGGGCAGGGCGGAGCGGGCCGGGGCCCGCAGTCCGTCCAGGAAGAGCTGAAGATGACGGTGGACGAAGCGGTCGACGCTCATGCAGCCGGCACCGGCCGGGGGCCGGCTGAGCTGGGCCACGGCGACCATGAGGTCGCCGACACCGACGTCCGTACGGAGCTGTCCGGCCGCCCGGGCACGCTCCATGACCGCCTCGATGACCTGCTCACTGCGCTCGCGCGCGGCCTCCAGATCCGGGTGGTTCTGGTCGAAGGTGCTGGAGATCATCGGGCACAGGGCGCTGATCCGCTCATCGGCGGAGGTGTGCACAAAGCGCTCCAGGGCCTCGAAGGCGTCGCCGTTCTCGGCGAGCGCGGTCTCGGCCGCGGCCACCGTACGGTCCATGACGGAACACACGACCTCGCGGACGAGCGCGTCGCGGTCCGGGAAGTTGCGGTACACCGTGGCGTTGCCGACGCCGGCCCGGCGGGCGATCTCGTCGAGCGGTACGTCAGGACCGTGCTCGACGAACATCTCCCGGGCGGCGGTGACGATCCGCTCCCGGTTGCGCAGGGCGTCGGCGCGCGGCCGGGTCACCTTGCGCGGTACGGGGATAGCGGTCTGCACGGCGTACTCCTCGAAGAGTGCTGAGTGCGATCCGGGGAAGGTCTCCCCGTTTCGCGCGGACACAGGTCTAAACGGGGAAACGATCCCCGGTTATTTCCCGCCCTCGAAGAGATTTCCCGTGACCTGAGTCACAGGTTTCGCTGTGCCACGTTCGGGCTCCTCCAGCGCGCGCCCGCGCTCCCCTCGGCCGAGGGTGATCGCAAGGGTGCAGCCGGACCGGCGGCTGCCGCGACGAAGGGCCCCTGCATGCAGCCGTCCAGCCGTCGGATACGCCCCCGCCGCCTCGCCGCCCTCGCCTCCGTGACCGCGCTGACCTTCGCGGTCAGCACCTCGGCCGGCACCGGACAGCTCTCGGCGGGCGGTACGACGGCGAAGGCCGGACCGATCGCGCCGGCCCGCACCTCCGCGCCCGGCCCCTGCATGATCACCGGCAGCCCCACGGTGCAGATGTCGGAGGGCGTGCCCACCCTTGGCGGCTACTCCCGCTCCACCGGCACGGTCCGCGCCCTGACCCTGATGGTCGACTTCTCCGACGCCCGCGGCCAGGGCCGCGCCCGGGACCGCTTCCGCGAGTTCTTCCCGCAGACCCGGGACTGGTTCCGCACCAGCTCCTACGGCCGCCTCGACTACCGCGCCGAGACCCCGGTCCCCGGCTGGCTGCGGATGCCGAAGCCGTTCGAGGAGTACGGCATAGAACGCGGCGCCCCCTTCGACCCCGGCTACCGGGAGCTGGTCCAGGACCTCGTGGCCGTGGCCGACCCGAAGGTGGACTTCCGCCGCTACGACTTCCTGAACGTCCTGATGACGCCGAACGCCGGGCCCTCGGCCCTGGACACGGTCCTCTCGGTCACCTTCGCCGGCAACACGGAGGCCCCGGTCGCCGACGGCGTCCCCGTCGCCAACGCCTCGTTCGTCTACTCCCGCCAGGACGACGGCTCCGGCACCTACGACCGCACCGGCTACCGTGTCCTGCCGCACGAGAACGGCCATGTCTTCGGCCTGCCCGACCTCTACACCCAGCAGGGCGGGGGCGCGGTCGGCCACTGGGACATCATGAGCGAGGACTGGGGCGCCAACAACGACCTGCTCGGCTGGCACAAATGGAAGCTGGGCTGGCTGGACACGGCCCAGATCAGCTGCGCGACGGCCCCCGGAACGACGGAGTACCGGCTGACCCCACTGGCCCGCCGCGGCGGCCCGAAGCTGGTCTTCGTCCCCCTGGGCGGCCGTACCGGCTACGCCGTCGAACTGCGCACCCGCGAGGGCAACGACGAGACGGTGTGCCGGCCGGGGGTGCTGATCTACAAGGTCGACGCGGACGTGGACACCGGGCAGGGGCCGGTGCGGGTGTACGACAGCGAGCAGGACAGCGGGGGATGCACCCGGAGCCCGAACGTCCACGCGGAACTTTCGGACGCGCCGTTCACGCCCGGGGAGGACTTCACGGATCCCCGGCGGGGCATCCGGATCTCGGTGGCGGCGGAGTTGTCGGGGGATCATGTGGTGCGGGTGACGCGGGGTTTTGGGGCGGGGCCGCCTGCGGAGACCCGCCGGTGACGCTGGGGCTGAGGGCTCGGGCGGGGGTCTGGGGCGGGGCCGCCTGCGGAGACCCGCCGGTGACGCTGGGGCTGAGGGCTCGGGCGGGGGTCTGGGGCGAGGCCGCCTGCGGAGACCCGCCGGTGACGCTGGGGCTGAGGGCGTGTGCACGGGACTACGGCGGGAGCTGACCAGACCCTCGGGTGACGAGGGCTGAGGGCTCGCCCACGGGACCATGGCCCGACCTACCCGCCCAGACCGCGGATGACGCGGGGCTCGCGCCCAGGAATACGCGTTGGCCTGCCCGGACCCGCAGGTGATGCGAGACCACGGGCCGGCCAGACCGCGGATGACGCGGGGCTCGCGCCCAGGAATACGCGTTGGCCTGCCCGGACCCGCAGGTGATGCGAGGCCACGGGCTCGCGCGCGGGATTACGGTGGGGCCTGCCGAGACCGCCGTACCGGAGAGCCGATGCCCGCACAGACCACCGCCGCCGTCCCTCCGCCTGAGGCGGTCGCGCCCTTGATCCGGGGCGTCGCCGTGCTGCGGGAGCTGACGGAGGCCGGCGGGACGATGAGCGCGAGCGGCCTTGAGCGCGCCACGGGCCTCGCCCGCTCGACGGTCGACCGCATCACCTCCACCCTCGCCCGCATGGGGTACGTCCGTCTCGACGGCCGGGACGCGGTCCTGACCCCCCGCCTGATGGAACTGGGCAACGCCTACCTGGCGGCCCTGCGCCTGCCCTCGCTGCTGCGCGGGCACGCGGACGCGCTCGCCGACGAACTGGACGAGTCGGTCTCCCTGGCGGTGCCCGACGGCGACGGCATCCGCTTCATCCACCAGGCCACCCGCCGCCGCGTGATGTCCCTCAGCTTCCGCATCGGCGACCTGCTCCCGGCCGAACGCACCGCCCCCGGCCCGCTGTTCGCCCTGGAATGGACGCAGGAGGAGTGGCGTTCGTGGCGCGACCGCAGGGCGCGGGACCCGCAGGACAGCGCCTTCTCGGCCGTACCGCCGAGGGAACGGCCTTATGGGGAAGAGGAGTTCGGGTCGCGGGTGGCGCGGGCACGGGAGGACGGCTGGGCGCTGGACGACCAGTTGATCGAGCCGGGCCTGGTCGCGCTGTCGGTTCCGGTACGGGATCCCGGCACGCACCGGATCGCCTGCGTGGCCAGCGTGGTGAGCCACACGAGCCGCCACACGGCGCAGGACTTGCGTCAGGCGCTGCTGCCGAGGCTGAGGCGGGCGGTGGCGACGATGGAACGGGAGCTGAGAAGGGCGCCCACCACGGAACCGGCCCCCTCCGCCCTGGCGGCCTGGACGGGCGGGTCGAAGCAGGAACTGGGCCGGGAGTTCGTGGAGTCGCTGGCCCGGGGCCTGACGGTGCTGACGGCGTTCGGCGAGGGCAGGGCGCGCCTGACGCTGACGGAGGTGGCCCAGGCGACGGGCCTGGCCAGGGCGACGGCGCGCCGAGCACTGATCACCTACGAGCACCTGTGCCTGGTGACCCGCCCGGACGAACGCACCTACGCCCTGACCCCCAGGGTCCTGTCCCTGGGCTTCCCCCCACTGTCCCGGACGACGCTCCCCCGCCTGGCCACCCCCCACCTGAGGGACCTCACAGCCCGCATCCAGGAGTCGGCCTCACTGGCAACCCTGACCCCGGACGGCAAGGAGATCCTCTATACGGCGGAAGCCACGGCCCACCGCGTCATGAGCGTGACGATCCCCCCGGGCACCCGAGCCCCGGCACCGGAAACGGCACTGGGGCAGGTCCTGCTGTCCCCCGACCAGGACCACGCCCTACTGGACGAGGAACGGGAGAAGGGCCTGCGCACGCTGGCGGTCCCGATCCGGGACGCCCGCACAGGCGCCCGGGTGGCCGCGGCGGGCGTCGCCATGCACGCGGCCCGCCACACCCACTCGGACTGCGAGCACACCATCCTCCCGGCCCTCGCATCCACAGCGAAGGCCATCGAAACAGACCTCAAGGCCGCCTCCCGCTTCACCCACGTCCCGATCACCTGACCCGGGGTCGACTGGATCCGGTACCCTGACGCCTGTGGCCCTACGGGGTCCACCTCCGCCTTCGTAGCTCAGGGGATAGAGCACGGCTCTCCTAAAGCCGGTGTCGCAGGTTCGAATCCTGCCGGGGGCACCATGCGTTACCGCTCTGAACTGGGGTTCCTCCCCCAGGGAGGGCTCCTGTTCGGCCTCGGACCCCTCGTCCGGGGCCGTTTGCGTGAGCGGACGGAGAGTTGATCCTCCGAAGTCTCTCCAGCGGATGAGCATCATCCGGCACGGACTCCGGCCCGGGCTTCTCCGGGCCATCAGGCTCTGGCTCCGCTTCAGGCACCCAAGGAGCGCACGAGCGCGCACGGAAGAACCGCGCTTCTGTCGAAAGTGGTTAGGCCTCTCCGGAGCCCAGGGCGGTTTCCGCGTCATGGCCGCCCCAACTGTCGAGGGTGCGCCACAGGACCTGAACCCCGAAGACACCGAGCACGGTGTCGGCCGACCAGTCCTCGGCGGGCGGTTCGGAGAGCACCAGGTAGAGGCGGTCGGCAGGAGCGGGCAGGGTGTGGTTGATCTCCAGGAGGCGGGTGGCTCCCGAGCGGAGGTCGGCGTAGGTGGAGCGGCCGGCACCGAGTACCTCGTAGAGGAAGTGGCCGTCTTCCGCGGTGCGGCTGACATCGATGACCGGGGAGTCGGTCGGCTGCAGGTCCGCCCAGAGCAGAGCCGCCTTGAGAGCATGGCGCACCGACTCGTGCCTCTTGCACGTGCGGTCGGCGGCCGCCGTGGTCTCCAGCGAGTGCAGAAGTCCCTTGGCGGGCGTGGCGGGCGCCGGCGTGGCGGGCATGCCTTCGGAGGTCACGGGCTCTGCTTCCTTCTGCTCGGACGGCTGTTGGACGGAGGCGGGCGCACTCTCGGTTTCCGGTTCGCCCGGGGCGGCCCGGCGGTGCTGGAGCGCCTCTCGGGCCGCGTTCAGGGCCTGAGCCCAGTCGGCGCGTGCCAGGTCCGACTGGAGGCGGTTCAGGTCCAGGTCGCCGTCCTTGAGCATGCGGTTGGTGTGCGCCGCCAGGTCGCGCAGGAGGCTGAGGCGATGCTTGTCCGGGGACCCGAGCACACGACGCACGTCCACCCAGTCCGCCTGGTCACGGCGGAGGACGCGGTTGGCCATGCCCTTGAGCTCGGACAGACGATCACGGGCGTTCTCCGGAATGGTTCCGTCACCGTTGGTCAGGTCGTCGAAAACGCCGAGCGCCGCCACATAGCGATCCGCCATGGTGGGGGAAATGGGCTGGCGGCCACGCTGGTCCGCGGTGAGCAGGCAGTGGTTCGTCTCGTGAGCGAACACCCAACAGTCCAGTACCGCGCCGGGACGCGGGGGCACCGAGCCGTGGCGGACGGTCAGGACCAGAGGGACGTCGATCGCGGGAGACAGGGCCTTGACCCTGTACCGGCCACCGGGTGCCCGGCCGGTCACGCGGACTCGGACGTCCGTACCGATGTCGGGGACGTCAGCGTCTGCCATGCCTGGTTCGCCATCGGCAGGTGCTGGTTCGGTACTGCTGCCGTCGGTGTTCGTGAGGGCCTCCGGGAGCGGAGATGTGTGCAGGACGGTCAGGCTCTGGGTGCTGCGGGTGAGCGCGACGTACAGCTGGCGCAGTCCGGCCGGGCCCCGGTCGGCGATGGTGGCGGGTTCGACGACGAGGACGTGGTCGTACTCCATGCCCTTGGCCTGGGCGGCGGCCAGCACGGACACCGCCTCGCGTCCCTGCTCGGTGATGCCCTCGGCCAGGTCCAGCTGGCGGCTGATCTCGTCGAGCCAGCCGGAGTCGTCGGGGACGATGACCGCCACGGAGCGCAGGGTGTGTCCGTCGCTGGTGCCGATGAGGCGGGTGGCTTGGGCCACGGTGTCGCCGAGGAGTTTCCACGGCTCGGTCGCGACCGTCCCTACGGCGTCCTCTCCCGCCGCACGCACGGCCTGCGGGTACGGCAGCGTGGGGGCGACGGTACGGGCCAGGGGGGCGACGGTACGGGCCAGGGGGGCGACGGTACGGGCCAGGGGGGCGACGAACTCCATGATTTCGGCGGGCACGCGGTAGCTGGTGTTCAGCTCGGCCACGCGCCAGTCGCCGTGGTCGGACAGGAGGGTGCCGAGGCGGTCCCAGTCGGTGTGCGTGTGGGGGCCGGTGGCCTGGGCGAGGTCGCCGAGGATGGTCATGGAGCCCTGCGCGGCGGAGCGCCGGCGCAGGGAGCGGGCCTGCATGGGTGTCAGGTCCTGTGCCTCGTCGACGACGATGTGCCCGTACCGCTGTGGGGTCTCCCCGGTGATGAGATACCGCAGTTCTTCGAGGCAGACCCGGTCGTCGAGCGTCCAGGGATCGGCGTCGGCCGTGTCGGCCCGAGGACGGCGCACAGCGGCCTGCTCTGAGGCGTCGAGAATGCCCTCGGCGCAGGTGCGCAGGAGGTCTTCGGAGTCGTAGAGGGTGCGGAGGGCTTCCCTGGCGCCGGGCGAAGGCCAGACACGTTCGATGAGGCGCTCGACCTGACGGTTGCGTTCCAGGTCGCGGCGGATCGTGTCGTCGTGGCTGCGGCGAGGGGCGACGGCGACGAGTTCCCGCAGCAGGCGGTCGACGAGCAGCCCGCGGAAGCGGTCACGGCGCTCACGGTAGGAGCCATCACCTTGGCGCACGTCTTCGAGGAGCGAAAGCATTTCGGAGCGCGGGACGCGCAGGGTCGTGCCGCCGACGGTGACGGTGAGCTCCGGCTTGGCCCCCTCGTAAGAAGCAGTGGTGGTGAACTCGTCGACGGCCTCGGGACGGCACTCGATCTCAACGCGCCGCCGCAGGACGGCCGCCATGCGTTCATCGGACTTCACCATCCGCGCCGTGGGGGTGTCGGTGCCGAGGATCTCGCCGTCCCACAGGCGCGCTACCTGCACGGCGTTGACGTTCCGGGTGCCGAGCGTGGGCAGCACCTGGCTCACGTACTCCAGGAACCGCTGATGGGGGCCGACGACGAGGACATCCTGGGCTTTGAAGTGCCCGTTGTTGACGAGCCAGGTCACGCGGTGCAGACCGACCGCCGACTTGCCGGTACCCGGGCCGCCCTGGATTACGAGGATGTCGGAGGGCGAACCGGTGACCAGGGCCATCTGGTCGCGGCGGATGGTCTCGACGATGTCCCGCATGCTGCCGCTGCGCGAGCGCTGAAGTTCGCGGAGAAGGAAGTCGTCGGGCTGCAGCGGCCCTTGGTGATGGAGACGGGCGACGTCGGCGGGCGTGAGGACGGGCCGCCGCGCCTTGTCAGGCCGCTGTGTGTCGGTGGTGGAGTCTGCCGCCGCGGACTGCGGATCGGCGTCGTCCGCGGTCGGCCGCGGCGCGGGGACGGTGACGGAGATGTCGTCGGCATAACCTTCGACGACGCGCTGCCTGCAGTGCAGCCGCCGCCGAAGGAGCACCTCCCCCGGAGCGTCCGGCAGCGCGTCGAGCCACTTCTTGGCAAGCTCGTTGGTCCACTCCACGACGACGGTATCGCGGGTCTGCACGTCGGAAACGGCACGCCGGCCGACGTACCAGGTATCGGGCTCCCCACCTGGGCCGTCCTGCACGTCCACGCGGCTGATGACCAGCGAAGCGTTGCCGAGACCTCCGTACGCCGCGGCCCGTTCCTCGGCCGCGAGACGGTTGGCGACGCTGTCCTTGCCACTCGCGGAGGCCGAGGCGACCGACCCCCCGGCCATTTCGGCCAGCCGCGCGGCATAGCAGTCGTAGGCGCGGTCCACCGCCTTCTGCTCGACGGCGATGATCTCGTTGCGCGTGGTGGTGCCCATGTCCATGTCCCCTCCCCTTGCAGCACCCCGGAGGACGCTGCGACGGGCATACGCCCGGCCCCGTCGAAATAACCATCAGAGACCTGCTGGTAACAAACAGTCAGATGGTCAACGTCCCGACCAGCTCGCCGACCTCCGTCCGCCAGGCGCGAACCTGGTCGTGGGTGGGGCCGATCTCGTACTGGTGGTAGTGGCATCCCAGGCAGAGGTGCGACCAGACGGCGTTGGTGCGGCGAGCGGTCTCCGCCGCGGTGTAGCAGTGGAGGCACAGCATCTTGGCCCGCATCGTGGTGTCGGCGAGCCCTGGCACCGCGGCGTCGAGCACGCGGTCGATGGAGAGCTCCAGGGCGGTCCGCAGAGCGAGGGAGGCTCCGCGGTGCCGGCCGGCGGCCGTGGCGCCCGTACGGGCGGCAAGCAGCTGATCTGCCGTCAGCAGGAGCTCCTCGACCGAGGTGGTGGGAGTGCTCATCACGCGGTCACCCCCGGCTTGCGCACCTTCTGCGCCATGATCTCGATGTCGTCCACGAAGCGGTGGGGGTCGGTGATCTGCGCTCCCATGGCGTGGGAGCCGTTCTGGCACTCCTTGAGGAGGTCCACCGCACGCGGTCCGCAAAGGGTGCGCAGTTCCCGGTAGACGTCGCCGGTCCGGCCGGCGTCGCCGAACAGGGCCAGTGCCGCGACCTTCATGAGCTTGTCGGCGCCGCCGACGGCGGCCTGCAGCTCGTCCTCGGGCGCGCCGGAGCGGTGATGCCGGATCCAGGCGGCTTCGAGGAAGGCGTTCTCCAGGGCGATACGGCACAGGCTGGGCAGCACGTGGGTCCGTGCCGCCGACGGCAGGTCACTGGTACTGGCGAGGGCCCGCGCGTCGTCGAGCGCCTGCCGTACCGGGTCGGTCACCGGCTTGACCTTCACCTTGGACGACTTGGCCCGCTCGACCTCGAACACCGTCACGGGCAGATCCTGGCTGGTGAACGCCCGCTGGAGCCGGGTGTCGTGGGTGAACACGACGACCTGCCGGTGCTCGCCGAGCTCGTGCAGGACCTGGGCGAGTCCGTTGACCTTGGCGGGGTCCATGGACTGCACGGGGTCATCGATGACGATGAAGCCGAACGGGCTGTCGGCGGTGGCGGCCCGAGGCAGGAACAGGGACAACGCGAGGGAGTGCTGCTCGCCCTGGCTCATGACGCTGAGAGCCGAGGCCTCCTGGCCGTCGACGGTGACATCCATGACGAGCTTGCGGACGGTGGCCTTCTCGCTGCCCTTCAGGCTCACGGCCTTGAGATCGATGTCGCTCTCCTGGCGGAGCCGCTCCCAGATGCGCTGCGACTGGTCGGCGAAGCCTTCCATGCGCTGTTCCCGCAACTCGGCGGCCAGCGCCTTGATCCAGGTGCTCGCCTTCCTGATGTCCCGCAGCCGGGGCTTGTTCGCCTCCACGGCACGGGCCCTCTCCGCCCAGCCCGCCAGGCGGGTGACGAGCCCGCGCCAGCGTTCGTCCCGCTTCTCCAGTTCCCTGACGGCGTTCTCCTTGACCGCGGCGCAGGCATCGGCCAGGGGCGCGGCGGCCTCGTGGGCGCGCTGGGCGAGCTCGCCGGGATCACTGATCGTCCGGCAGGCGGTCCAGGCGCGCCACGGGTCGGCCAGGGCTGTGGGGATCTGTCGGGGCGTGTGGACGAGGTCCTGCACGGCCCGCGCGGCCGACCGGAGTTCGCTGCGCGCGCCCGCTGCTGCCTCCGCCTCCTGCCGCAGTGCGGCGATCTGGGCGATGGCGTGCGCAGCCCATGCCGCGTCCAGCATCCCGTCGGTCCCGCACACGGGGCAGGAGGCAACATCAGGGTGACGGTCGTGGTGCGCCACAGCCCGTTCGAGGAGTTCCGCACGCCGCAGGGCGTCCTCGGTGCCGGTGCCGCGCAGGTCCTCGGCATCGGCGAGGGCATTGCGCAGGCGGTCCAGGGCCGCGTGGACCTGCGCCATGTCGGGTCCCTGCACGTCGGCCTCGGCGCGCAGCCGGGCGAGCAGGCCATCGTCCGTGTCGGTGGGCAGACCGGCGACCAGGGCTTCGACGGTCGCGAGGTCGGGGGTTCCCGCCGTGTCGACGGCGACGAGTGCCTGGACCGCGCGCTCGTCGTCCTCCAACTCGTACAGCGCCTCCTTGAGGCCCGGCAGCTCCGCCTTCGCCGCCTTGTCCGCGTCTTCGAGCGCCTTGGCCTCCTGGCGGAGCCGGCCGTCGGCGGCGCTGAGCTGCCCCAGGCCGAGGATGGTGGCGATGGCGTCGTACATCTCGGAGGGCTTGCCACTGATCATGCGGTCGAGATCGACGTACGACAGGAAGGGCCGGAAGTCCCGCAGGGCCTGCGTCCAGTCCGCGTGGTCGAGGGGGGCGCGGCCGTGTCCGGGGCGCCTGAGCTCGGCCCGGGAGGCGTCGAAGTCGTCGCCCTCCCAGGTGCGGGTGAGGGTGCTGCGGCCGGTGTCGCCCTCGATGGCGAGCTTGACCTCGATCTCCGGCCTGCCGTCGGTGTCGTGGAGGTTGCGCCAGTTGCTGCTGCGCAGCGCGTGCTGCCCCTGCCAGCGCATGTTCACGCCGGTGAAGGCTGTCTCGATGCCCTCGGCGATGCTGGACTTGCCGGAGCCGTTGCGACCCACGACCAGGTTCACACCGGGTCTGGGGCTGAGCTTGAGCCAGGCGCGCGGTCCGATGCCACGGAACCGGGCGACGGCGACGGACTCGAGGTAGATCCGGCCGACGGTGGACGTCCCCCGGGGCTCTCCGTCGCCCAGGGCCTCCTTCAGGAGCACCTTGACGGGCTCGGTGAGCGCCTCCTCCGCCAGGCGGGCCTCCACCAGACCGGCCACGGGCACGGGCTGGTCGGACGGGGCCGGACGGGCGGGGTCGGTGGGGTGGTGTGCGTTCTGCCGGGGCTGTTCCGTCACGGTCATGCGGGTTCCTCCCGTGTGTGCGGTGGGTGGCGACTGCGGTGCGGAATGGACGCGGAGTGGACGGCCCCGAGGTACGGCGTTGCGACGAAAAGGGACCGGGAGAGATCGGACGCGTGGCGCGGTACGGCGCCAGGACGCTTCACGGTGCGGTTGCGGAGTCACGGCGCATGCTTCCACTCGGAAGCGTGACCAGATAAGCACAGCCATGAAAGCACCGTCAAACAACTTGACGAACTTGACGGCTGTTGTAACGTGTTAACCGTCCCTACCCGACAGGCCCGAGAGGTGCGGAACTCCACGCCATGCCCCAGCAGCCACCAGCCCGACCGGCGCCCTCCGCACACGTGACAGCCGCCGAGATCTCCCGCATCGCGGGGGTCACGCGCGCCACCGTCAGCAACTGGCGCCGCCGCCACGACGACTTCCCGGCACCCAGCGCGGGCACGGAAACCAGCCCGCTCTACGACCTGCCGGCCGTCCAGGCATGGCTGCGGGGACGCGGGTACACCTCCACCGCCTCGCCGACCGAGGAACTGCGTACGGCGCTACGGCTGCTGGGGCCCGGCTCCGGGGTGGCCGCGCGACTGTTCCCGCTGGTGGCTGCCGCGTCCCGCCGTACGCCGGAGGAACTGGCCGAACTCGCCGCCCTGCCCGACGACCAGCTGATCGCCCAGGCGGACAAGACCGCGGAAGAGCTACCGGCCGCCGTGCCGGAAGCCGAGCCGGTCCGCTACGGCCCGGACGACGCGGGCGCGGTCCGCACCCTGCTGGGTTGCGTCCGAGAGGCGGGGGCCCAGGCCGCTCTCGACGTCCTCGCCGAACGCGAACTGGACGAGGGCGCCGCCAGCGGCGTCTACCAGACCCCGGAGGGTCTGGCCCGGCTCATGGCACGACTCCTGCCCGCGGGCGCGTCCCGCGTCCTCGACCCCGCCTGCGGCAGCGGCACGCTCCTCGCCGCCGCCGCACGGCAGGGCGCGCGGGAGCTGTTCGGGCAGGACTCTCTCCCCGTCCAGGGCCAACGCACCGCGGTCCGGCTGCTGATCGCCGCACCCGAGGCCGAGACGGCGATCCGCGTCGGCGACAGCCTGCGCGCCGACGCCTTCCCCGACGTCACCGTGGACGCCGTCCTGTGCAACCCGCCGTTCGCCGACCGCGACTGGGGTCACGACGAGCTGGCCTACGACCCGAGGTGGGCGTACGGGGTCCCGCCGCGCTTCGAGTCCGAACTGGCGTGGGTGCAGCACGCCCTCGCGCACCTGGAGCCCGGCGGCCACGCCGTCATGCTGCTGCCTCCCGCGCTCGCCTTCCGCTCCTCCGGCCGCCGCGTCCGCGCGGAACTAATCCGCGGCGGGGCCCTGCGCGCCGTCGTCTCCCTCCCGGCGCGGGCCGCGTATCCACTCCACATCGGCCTGCAGATCTGGGTGTTCCAACGCCCCGAGCCGGGCGGCACGGACCGTACGACGGTGCTGTTCGTCGACGGGGAGGGCGAGCAGCGGGACGGCGCCACGGGCACGCCGACCGCCACCGGTACGGCGACGGCGGGTGCCGGCTCCCGCGGCGGCTCGCGCTCCCGCCGGTCCGGCCCTTCCGCCTCCGCGGCCTCCGCCCCCACCTCTTCGGCCTCCGCCGCCACCTTCGACTGGGCGGGGCTGTCGGAGCGGGTCCTCGGCCAGTGGGCCGCGTTCACCACCGCCCCCGACACCTACGCCGACGAGCCCGGCGTCGCCCGCGCGGTGCCGCTCGTCGACCTCCTCGACGACGTCGTCGACGTCACCCCGGCCCGTCATGTCCGGGCGACCGCGGCCGACATCGACCCCGCGGCCCTGGCCCGGCGCGTCCACGACCTGCACGACCAACTGGCCGAGCAGGTCGCCGCCCTGGCATCCGCCTCCGCGTCCGGCGGCTGGCAGCCGTCCGGAGCCTCGGCCCGCGAGTGGCGTACGGCGACCGTCTCCGACCTGGCGCGCGGCGGCGCCCTGACCGTGCTGCGGGCGGCGCCGCCCGGCACCCGCGGCTCCAAGGGCTCCGCCGCCCCCACCGTGGACCGGCCGGTCCTCACCGCCCAGGACGTCTCCACCGGAAACCCCCCGTCCGGCGGGACCGTCGACTTCCACGCCGACGCCGCGCAGCCCGTCGCCGCCGGGGACGTCCTGGTACGCGCCGTCGGGGGCGGCGGCAACGAGTCCGCGATGACCCGGGTCGCGGACGACCGGGACGCCGGAGCCCTGCTCGGACAGCACATCCACCTCCTGCGCCCCGACCCGGCCCGCCTCGACGCGTGGTTCCTGGCCGGGTTCCTCGGCGCCGACGACAACATCGCCTCCGCGTCCACCGGCTCCACCCTCGTGCACGTCACACCGGGCCGCCTGCGCGTACCGCTGCTGCCGCTGGAGGCACAGCGGCGCTACGGGGAGGCGTTCCGCCGCGTGTACGAACTGCGCGCGGCCGTCCGCCGAACCGCCGACCTCGCCGCCGACACCGCGGCCACCCTGACAACCGGCCTCACCGCCGGCGTACTCCTGCCACCGGACACCCCGGGCAGCCCGGATGCGTCGGGCACCCCGGACAGCCGTTCTGTCTGAAACGCCCCACGCGTCCCACCGCGTACGACCACACTGATCCCTGCCGTCCCCCGCCCGGACGGCGCTCTTCGGAAGGAAGCCGGGACCTCTTGAACAGCAGCAAGCACACGGAGTTGGCGAACCACGCCTGGTCCGTCGCCGATCTCCTGCGCGGCGACTACAAGCAGTCCGACTACGGCAAGGTCATCCTGCCGTTCACGGTGCTGCGCCGCCTGGAGTGCGTCCTGGAGCCGACGCGCGACAAGGTCGTCGAGACCGTCGCCAGGTTCGCGGGCCAGGACATCGACACCGGCCACTTCCTGCGCAGGGCCTCGGGCCACTCCTTCTACAACAAGAGCGACCTCACGCTGCGGAAGATCGCGGCCGACCCGCAGAACGCGGCGAAGAACCTGCAGATCTACGTCGGCGCCTTCTCCGACAACGCCCGCGAGGTCCTCGACAAGTACGAGTTCAACCAGCAGATCAGGAAGCTCGACGGCGCGAACCTGCTCTACCAGGTCATCGGCAGGTTCACCGATCTCGACCTGCACCCCGACGTCGTGCCCAACCACAACATGGGTTACATCTTCGAGGAGTTGATCCGCCGGTTCGCCGAGCAGTCGAACGAGACCGCGGGTGAGCACTTCACCCCGCGCGAGGTCATCAAGCTGATGGTCAGCCTGCTGGTCGCGCCCGACGCGGACGCCCTCACCGTGCCAGGTGTCGTCCGCACGGTCATGGACCCGGCCTGCGGCACGGGCGGCATGCTCAGCGCCGCCGACGACCGCATCAAGGCCCTCAACCCGGACGCGACGGTCGAGGTCTACGGGCAGGAACTCAACCCCGAGTCCTGGGCGATCTGCCGGTCCGACCTCATGATCAAGGGCCAGGACCCGGAGAACATCCGCTTCGGCAACTCCTTCTCCGACGACGGCCACGCCCGCCGCAGGTTCGACTACCTCCTCGCCAACCCGCCGTTCGGCGTGGAGTGGAAAAAGGTCAAGGAGGAGGTCGAGTACGAGCACAAGTCGCTCGGCGACGCCGGCCGCTTCGGCGCGGGCCTGCCGCGCATCAATGACGGCTCGCTGCTGTTCCTCCAGCACATGATCTCGAAGATGAAGCCGGTGGACGTGAACGGCGGGGGCGGCTCCCGCATCGCCATCGTCTTCAACGGCTCCCCGCTGTTCACGGGCGCGGCCGAGTCGGGCGAGTCCAACATCCGCCGCTGGATCCTGGAGAACGACTGGCTGGAGGCGATCGTCGCCCTCCCGGACCAGCTCTTCTACAACACCGGCATCTCCACGTACTTCTGGATCCTGACGAACCGTAAGGACAAGGACCACAAAGGCAAGGTCGTCCTGCTGGACGCGCGCGACCAGCGGGTGAAGATGCGCAAGTCGCTGGGCGACAAGCGCAAGGAGCTCGGCGACGGGACGAACGGCCGCCCCGACCACATCGGCGACATCACGCGGCTGTACGCGGAGGCGCTGCAGGTCGCGGGCGACGGGGAGCACCCGCTGCACGGCAAGGTCAAGGTCTTCGCCAACGAGGACTTCGGCTACCAGCGCATCACCGTGGAGCGGCCGTTGAAGCTGCGGTTTGAGGTCACGGAGGAGACGTTGGCGGCGCTGGCGGAGGCCAAGCCGGTGGCGAAGCTGGAGCGGAGTGAGGAGTTCGTCGCGGCGGTCCGTACGCTGCTCGGCTCGTCCTGGGCGACCAAGTCCGACGCGTTCATCGCGCTCAAGGACGCGGTGGTCGCGGCCGGGCTTACGTGGCCGTCGGGGGCGCCGTTCGCGAAGGCGGTACGGGAGGCGGTGGGGGTACGGGACCCGGAGGGCGAGGTGCAGAGGGTCAAGGGTGCGGCGGAGCCGGATACGGACCTGCGGGACTACGAGAACGTTCCGCTCGGCGAGGATGTCGAGGAGTACCTCAAGCGGGAGGTGCTGCCGCACGTGCCGGACGCGTGGATCGACCACACGAAGACGAAGATCGGGTACGAGATCCCGTTCACGCGGCACTTCTACGTGTACAAGCCGCCGAGGCCGTTGGCGGAGATTGACGCGGAGTTGAAGTCGCTGGAGGCGGAGATTCAGGCGCTGTTGGGTGAGGTGACGGAATGACGTCTCTTTGGAGGACGCTTCCGCTGTGGTCTCTGGCCACAGTAGAGCGAAAAGTCATGGAACCGACCGACCTTGGTGATGAGGTCGTCCACTACAGCATTCCGTCGGTGGACGCGACAGGCACCGGGCAGATCGAAGATTCGGAGTCCATCAAATCCGCAAAGTTTCGCCTCAGCGGCGGCGAAGTGCTGATCAGCAAGCTGAACCCGCGCAAGAGCCGTGTGGTATCAGTGGCGGCATCGACCCTGCCGATCGTGTCATCGACAGAATTCGTCGGATTGCGTGCGGGTGACGCTCTGAATTCACGTTACCTCGCCTACCTGCTGCAATCCGACTTCGTTCGCCAGGAGTTGGATGCGCGCGTCCAGTCCGTCACGCGAAGTCACCAGCGAGTCGCCCCTGAAGACATCACACACCTCAACGTCGCCGTAGCCCCGCTGGCAGAGCAGCGCCGAATCGCCGACTTCCTCGACGCTGAGACTGCCCGCATCGACCAACTGGTGGGCCTGCAGGTGACCTTGAGGGCGAGACTCGATGAGCGTGATGACGCTCTGCGTGACAACCTGGTCAATGAGTTGGCTAAGACAGTTGGCGAGGTCCCGCTGCGTCGATTCACTACGCGGATTGAGCAGGGGACAAGCCCGCAGTGCGAGGCCGTTCCTCGGCAAGGCGATGACGAGTGGGGGGTCTTGAAGCTCAGCGCCGTCAAGGGCGGGCACTTCATTGCCTCCGAAAACAAGCGACTGCCAGAGGAAACTGAGGCGATTTCCGCCTATCAGGTGAGGCGAGGTGACCTTCTGGTAACGCGCGCCAACACACCAAGCCTGGTCGGTGATGTTGCAGTTATCGAAGGCGATCACCAGAAGCTGCTGCTTCCTGACTTGATCTATCGCGTTGGCCTTGTACCTGAGATGAACGCGGACTTCGTGGCACAGGTTGCACTGAGCGGTCGTGTACGTACGTTGATTGAATCTGTGGCGCGGGGATCCTCCCAGTCCATGGTGAAACTCCGTGGCGAAGACATCAAAACCTGGCCCGTGCCGATGGCTACGCAAACGCAGCAGGACGTTTTGGTGCAGGAGATCCGAAGCGGCATGCAGGGCACGGGCCGACTCCGTACCGCCGTCGCTCGCCAGCTCAGTCTGCTCGCCGAACGCCGCCAGTCCCTCATCACCGCCGCCGTAACCGGCCAGTTCGACGTCTCCACCGCCAGCGGCCGCAACGTAACAGACGGAGTGAGCGCGTAGCCATGAGTCCCATCCACACGGAGTCCGCCTTCGGAGACGCCATCGTTGCCGCCATGGTCGAGCGTGGCTGGCGCGAGGCGCGGCCGCAGGACTACCGGGCCGATCTCGCTCTGGACACCAACGAGTTGTTCACCTTCATCGGGGCGACCCAGCCCGATGAGTGGGACGACCTCGTCACCCATCAGTACGGCAGTGATCCGAACGAGGCTCAGCGTGGGTTCGCCAAGCGCCTCGACCAGGCCATCGCCACCAATGGGCTCCTAGACGTCCTCCGCAACGGCGTAAGAGTCCTCGGCACGCGCATCCGCGTCGCCTACTTCAAGCCGAACCTCGTCGCCCACGACTCCGTGCTCGACGGCTACCGGGCCAACCGCCTCACCGTCGTCCGCGAACTCGAGTACGCGACCAAGCAGGCCGACTATGGCAACCGGCTCGACCTCGCCCTCTTCCTCAACGGAATCCCCGTCGCCACGGCCGAGTTGAAGAACCCGCTGACCAAACAGGGCGTGGAGCAGGCCAAGGAGCAGTACCGCACCGACCGCGACCCCACCGAGCTGATCTTCACGCGTCGCGTCGTCGCGAACTTCGCCGTCGACCCGGACCTGGTCTTCGTCGCCACCCAGCTCAAGGGCAAGAACACCCGCTTCCTCCCGTTCAACACCGGCTCCAACGGCCCCGGCCAGCCGGGCGGAGCAGGCAACCCGGCCCCCACCGCCTACGGCACGTACGCGACCTCCTACCTCTGGGAGCAGGTCTGGCAGCCGGACAACTGGCTGGACCTGCTCCAGAGGTTCGTGCACCTGCAGAAAACCAAGACGCCCGGCGGTGGCAGCACCAAGACGATGGTCTTCCCCCGGTTCCAGCAGTGGGACGCGGTCAAGAAGCTCACCGCGCACGCCGCCACGCACGGCGCGGGCCACGACTACCTGGTCATGGCCTCGGCCGGCTCGGGCAAGTCGAACACCATTGGCTGGCTCGCCCACCGCCTCAGCGACCTGCACACCCCCACCGACCCGCGCGAACTCGACCCCGAGGCCATCGCCAAGGGCCTCAAGCCGGGCGTGCCGGTCTTCGACAAGGTCATCGTCATCACCGACCGCCGCAACCTGGACGCCCAACTCCGGGAAACGGTGGGCAACTTCGAGCAGACCGCAGGCCTCGTCGTGAAGATCGACGAGAAGCACGGGGCGAAGGGCGAGCAGCTCGCCAAGGCCCTCGCCCGCGACACCGGGAAGATCGTCACCGTCACCCTGCACTCGTTCCCTGCGCTGATCTCCTACATCGAGCGCAACCCCACCGAGATCCGGGGCAGCCACTTCGCGATCATCGTGGACGAGGCGCACTCCTCGCAGTCCGGCGACGCTGCCAAGGACGTACGGGCCGCTCTGCGCGACCTCGGCCTGGACTCCGACTCGGACGACGCGGGCGCGACCACGGTCAAGGCCGAGGCCGCCACCCTCGACGAGCAGCTCAAGAAGCGGGCCGAGCAGCGTTCCCGCGCCGCGAACCTCTCGTACTTCGCGTTCACCGCAACACCGAAGGCCAAGACCCTCGAACTCTTCGGCACGCTCCAGGACATCGACGGCAAGGCGGCTTACCGGCCCTTCCACACGTACTCCATGCGCCAGGCGATCGAGGAGGGCTTCATCCTCGACCCGCTGCGCAACTACGTCACATACAACACGTACTGGAAGCTGGTGAACCAGAACCCCGACGAGCGGGAGGTCGACCCGTCGAAGGCGAACAGCCTGCTCGCCCGGTACGCGCTGACCCATGACTCGACGGTCGCCCAGCACGCCCAGGTGATCGTGGAGCACTTCGTGGCGCACAGCAGGGGCCGTCTCGGCGGGCGGGCCAAGTCGATGGTGGTGACGGCGTCGCGGCAGTCCGCCGTACAGATGGCGCGCGCCATCAAGAGCTACATCAAGGACCGGGACTACGACGCCAAGTACCCCGACCTCGGCGTCCTCGTCGCCTTCTCCGGATCACTCACCATCGACGGCGAGGAGACCACCGAGCCGAAGGAGAACGGCGGGCTGTCGGAGAGCGCGCTGCCGAAGGCGTTCGCGTACACGCGTGCCGACGACAAGGCCGCCCGAGCCGGTGGTCCGGGCCAGCGCGAGTACAAGATCCTGGTCGTGGCGGAGAAGTACCAGACCGGCTTCGACCAGCCGCTCCTCACGACGATGTACGTCAACAAGACGCTGACCGGCATCTCCGCCGTCCAGACCCTGTCCCGGCTGAACCGCACCGCCGAGCGCAAGACGCAGGCGGACCTGGCGGTCCTCGACTTCGTCAACGACGCCGAGGACATACAGGAGTCCTTCCGCCCGTACTTCGAGGAGGCGAACACCCTCCCCTCCGACCCCAACCTGCTCTACACCGCGCAGAGCCGGGTCATGCAGGCGGCGATGCTGTCCGGGCAGGAGATGGACGAGTTCGCCGCCGCGTACTTCGCCGCCAAGGAGAAGGCTGCGGGCTCACAGTCCAAGTGGGAGAAGCTGCACGCCGAGTTGTACCGGCTGCTCTCCCCCGCCGTCGCCCGCTTCACCGCTCTGCTCGAAAGCGAGGACGAGGACGACCAGGAGACGGCGGAGGGCTTCCGCGCCGACCTCAACGACTACGTCAGGAAGTACGGCTTCCTCGCGCAGATCGTCCCCTACCGGGACGCCGAGCTGGAACGGCTGCACCTCTACGGCCGCTACCTCCTCAACCGGCTGCCGCGCCGCGCGGACGGCGGCGTGGACATAGGCGAGGTCGACCTCAGTCATCTGCGGGTGGAGAAGACCGGCGAGTACGACGTCTCCCTCACCCCCGAGGGGCCGGCGACGATGCCGGGCTTCGGCGACGGCTCAGGCGGCGCGAAGGAGGCGGAGAAGTCGCTGCTCTCCGAGTTGATCGAGAAGTTCAACGAACGGTTCGGCACCGAGTTCACCGAGCAGGACGTCATCCGCCCGTTCGAGGAGGCCAAGGCCGACCCGAAGGTGCGGGCGGCGGCAGTCGTCAACGACGAGGAGAACTTCGGCCTCGTCTTCGACAACGTCTTCGCGGACAAGATGGCCGACCACATCGACACCATCGCGGGCATGGGCCGCCAGTACTTCGGCCCCGACAAAGGCTTCAAGTCCAGCCTGGACCGCAGCGCCCGCAAGGCGGCCTGGCGGATGATCCGCCGCGAGGAGGGGCTGGACGACGACGTCTGATGCGTACGCCCTGGCTTGAGGGAGACGCGGCTTCGGCTATGCGGAGGGGGCGGGGGTTTCGGAGGACGGCGGCAGGGGGTCGGCGACGAAAGTCCCCAGCCCGACCTCGCCCCGCGTCCACCCCTGCTCCCGCACATGTCGCATCGCCTTCGCCGCCGTCGCATTCACTACGCCGAACTCCTGGGCGATTTCCAGAGTGGAGGGCACGCGGCTTCCCGGCGGATAAGTGCCGTTCTCGATGCGCCGGATGATCTCTGCTGCGATCTGCCGCCACAGGGGGCGTGTGCGGTCAAGCTCCATGGCATCAGCGTGGGTGACCACGGCATTCCGCGCATCCGTGGTTATCTGCGGTTATCCGCGCTACCGTAGTTCGCAACACAGAGCGGCCCCGACGGGAAGCGGCTACTTCCCTACCGGGGCCTCAGCCGACTGATTGGGAGTCGACCTATGCGCAGCCTACTGGCCGCGATTCTGGCCCTGTTCCTGCCCGCCCGTGGTGCCCATCGCGCCGCAGCGCCGCCGTCACTGCCCCCCATCTCCTGTCCGCCCGCTCCGGAACCCCCGCCCGTGATCACGTGTCCGCACCCGGCGGACGTCATCACCGCCGACGGCATGCCCCTGGTCCGGCCGTACGTCGTCGAATGGGAACGCGAGCGGGACGAACATGACCGGCGCCGCCTCCAGCGCGAGCGGCGCCGGGCGGCGGTCCTGGCGACGCTGGGGCAGGACTACGTTCCGGTTCCGTGGGAGGCCGCCGCATGAGCACGAGTACGCCGCGTCTGCGCAGTCTCGGCCTCGACCCGGCCACCGGCAAGGAGGCCCTGGCGGTCACGCACCCCGGCGGCCGTCTTGAGGAGCTGGCCGACGCGCACGCGCTGAAGGCCGCCGCCGTCCTGGTGACGGTCGTCGGCGCAGTGCTGGAGGTGGGGAAGGCGTCGGACGCCGAACTCGCCGCCTTCGTAACGCCGTTGCACGCCGCGCTCGAAGAATGCGTCGGCATCATGGCGGCGGACAAGGAGTGACGGCGTAGCGGCAAGTCGGCCGCAGGGCCGGTGGTGCCCTCTGCTCTCCCCCGCCGTCGCCCGCTCCACCGCGCTGCTCGAAAGCGAGGACGAGGACGGCCAGGAGACGGCGGAGGGCCTTCCGCGCCGACCTCAACGACTACGTCAGGAAGTACGGCTTCCTCGCGCAGATCGTCCCCTACGGCGGCCTGGCGGATGATCCGCCGCGAGGAGGGTCTGGACGACGACATCTGATGCGTGTGCCCCGGCTGGATATGCTGGCCGGGGCATCCCTTGGAGGACATCGTGAGCACACAGCCCGGCCACGACACAGAGCTGATCCCACGCCCCGCGCGGACCCCCGAGGCCCTCCGGGCCGCCCTTGCCGCCATCGCGCCGGAGCGACTGCCGGAAATGGACGCCGATCAGCGCAAGGCCGTCGCCGCCGCCATCGAGCAGAGCAGCATCAAGCCCCTCCAGCTCTTCATGATCGCGTGGGCCGCCAACATCGAAATCGAGCGGTTTCCCGAGGCGGCGCGTGAGCTGCGCCGCGCCGAGTACATGGCCAACGCCGCCGAGACTCTTGAAGAAAGCCGCCGCTACGTAAGGATCTCCGGCGACATCATCCGCGCCGCGTACAAGGCGGTGTCCGAGTGACCTGGAGATGGGAGTACGACCCTAGCGAGGAGTACGTGGCCGGCGGAGCTCCGCCGGCCTTCATCGCCGAGGTCGAGAAGAAAGCCGACGAGCTGATCCGCGCCGCTGAAGCTCTCTACCTCGACGGCACGAGGTACGAAGGCATGGGGCCGAAGAGCGAAACCGTGGATGTCCTCGGAGGCATGTTCGTCTTCCTGATCGTCCCCCGGTTTGAGCGCGGCTACGTCCTCCAGGTCACCTGGATCTGACCCCAGCAGGCGGCCCCCGGCTCTTCGGAGAGGGGGCGTTTTTCTGTCTCGGCTGACCGTGCAAGACGTGAGGGCCCAGCCGCCCGCGCGACTGGGCCCAACGGCGGTGGTGAAGGTACGGCTCAGACGGTCCGGTCGGCGGGATGCCGGCCGGCCGCCGCACCCTCCTGCCCGTCGTCCACCGCCGGGCCCATGTCCATGGCGCACGGCGAACCCTGGACGGCATCCTGACGCAGCGGTCACACTTGACCCCTGACCGTGACTGTTCATCACGCACACCGGGGGCAAGGTGCCGCAGGAGGCGATCTCCGACCGTTACGAACTCCTGGAGGAGCTGAGCCACGGCGGCATGGGCGACGTGTGGCGCGGCTACGACGCCGTGCTCGACCGGCCCGTCGCCGTGAAGCTCATCCGGCAGGCGTCGGTCACCTCCCCGCAGCTGGCCGAGGAGTTCGCCAAGCGCTTCCGTCGCGAGGCCCGCATCACCGCGCGCATCCAGCACCCCGGTGTGCCGCAGGTGTACGACGCGGTGCTCGACGCGTCGTACGAGCGGCTGTTCCTGGTGATGGAGCTCGTCGACGGCGTGCCGCTGTCCGCCTACCTCGACCCCGGCCGGCCGCTGCCGGTCAGCTGGGCCGCC
Source organism: Streptomyces sp. P17 (assembly GCF_032436805.1). NCBI lineage: Bacteria > Bacillati > Actinomycetota > Actinomycetes > Kitasatosporales > Streptomycetaceae > Streptomyces > Streptomyces sp. P17. Next base: position 61,759 of record NZ_JAVRBF010000019.1, read on the forward strand.
GCCGTCGCCGCGCAGGTCGCGACCGTACTGTCGTACGCGCACGACGTGCCGGTGATCCACCGGGACCTCAAGCCGGGCAACATCCTCGTCGCACGCGACGGCACCGTGAAGGTCCTCGACTTCGGCATCGCGGCGATGCTGCGGACCGATGTCACCAAGCTGACCGCCACCGGCAGCCCCATCGGCACCCACCAGTACATGTCGCCCGAGCAGGTCCGCGGCGGACGCATCACCCCGCAGACCGACCTGTACGCGCTCGGCTGTGTGCTGCACGAACTCCTCAGCGGGCGGCTCGTGTTCGAGGCGGAGAGCGAGTACCTGCTGATGTACCAGCACGTCAACGCCGCCCCCACCCCGCTGCGACAGCTGCGGCCCGACGTCCCCGAGGCGCTGGAGGAGCTGGTCCTGCACCTGCTGCGCAAGGCCCCCGAGGCGCGGCCCGCCGACACGCAGGAGGTGTACGCGCGGCTGCTGCCGTTCCTCCCGCCGCCAGGCCGGGAGCCCCGCACGGCGGATACGGGGCCAGCGGGCGCGCCCGACCCCACGGACGTGTTCCGTCACCCCTTCGCGCCCCGCGCCCGCGCCCAGGCCCCGGCACCCGGCGGTCCGGCGCCGACGGCCGTCCTCCCGGGGGCCCCGCCGGCGCCCGTCCCCGCCCGGCTGCGCGAGGACATCAAGGAGGCGTACGCGCATTCCGACGCCCTGCTGGAGGAGGAGCGGTTCGCGCAGGCCGCCGAGGTGCTCGGCGAGGTCATCGAACCCGCCGCCCTCGCCCTCGGCTCCGAGAGCAAGCAGGTCCTGGCGCTGCGCCGCCAGCGGGCGGCGATCCGCCTCCTCGGCGGCGACTACCGGGCCGCCCTGCCCGAGTTCGACGCCCTCGCCGACGCCTACGCCCGTATCGCCGGGCCGACCGGCGAGCAGGCCCGCGCCTGCCGCGCCCAGGCGGCCCGGTGCCGCGCCGAGCTCGGCCAGGTCACCGACGCGCTGGCCGCGCTCCAGGGTGTGCTGAACGTCGTGCGGGCCGTCGACAGCGACGTGAGCGAGGAAGCCGTGGAGCTGCGGCACAACATCGGGATGCTGCTGCTCGCCCAGGGCCGGACCGCCGAGGCGCGGCAGGTCCTCGAACCTCTCCACCAGGACATGTGCATGGTGTTCGGCCCGGAGGACGAGTTGACCGTCGAGATCGCCGAGGCGCTCGCCGTGATCCGCCTCGACCTCGACGGTCCGGCTTCCTGACCCGCGCTTCCTCCAGAAGCAGCTTCGCCACAACCATGCTGCTCTGCGGCCGAGGGTCTCGCGACGGTCACGTCGTCGGGTGGTTCAGCGCTCACCGGTGTGGCCGTCAGGCCAGTGGTGCCGCCGGCCGTGTTCCGATCCTCTGTCGACGAGTCCACCGCGCCGGTTTCCCCCTTGTCGTGGGCCTGCTGGTCGGATGTCGGCCGACGGGAGGGAGCGTGAGCGAGATCGGCGTGCCGGAAGGACGGCTGACAGTACGCTGAATCCAGCGGGGTCGGGCCCGCAGCACAGTGTCCGGGAGGTGCTTCATGACGGCCGAGATGGTGGCCCCGGCGTGGATGCATGAGCAGATCACGGCGGAGGAGTACGACTCCTGGTCCGAGGAGCAGTGCGCCGGCATCGAGATCGTGGACGGGATGGTCGTCGTGAGTCCGAGCGCGTCCAAGCGGCACAACCGGCTCGCTCGGATTCTGGCGAACGCCCTGGATGCCGCCGCGGGCCCGGAGTGGAACGCCGACACCGACTTCGACGTCCGGCTTCAGGACGTCCCGCTCACCAATCGCCGCCCGGACGTCGTCGTGTACCGCGCGGACACGATCGACATCACTCCCACCCGCCCTGAGCATGTGCTGCTGGTCGCGGAGGTGGTGTCGCCAGGCTCGGAGACCACCGACCGGATCGTGAAGGTCGACCAGTACGCCAAGGCAGGCATTGCCTTCTACTGGCGGATCGAGCAGGCCGTGACAGGTGTCCCTCTCGTGTACACCTATGTTCTCGACCCCGCGACGAAGACCTACCGGGACGGAGACGTGTTCACCGGCGTCCTCAAGGTAGCGGCTCCCTTCCCCGTGGAGATCGACCTCGGCCAGATCTGACCCACGCACTGCTCAGCAGCCAGCAGCGCGTGAGCGATGCGTGAGCGGACGGCCCGATACAGGGCGGCATGAGCCGGATCAAGTGGCTCGCCGCACGGTTCTGACCAGGGAAAACAGCACGGCGCGGCAGCGCCAGTACAACCTGGCAAGGATCCCTTACGCAGGAGGACGGCGTACCCGTCAGCGCCCTTGGGCAGCAGCTGCTCGATCGCGTCGCTGACCTTGTCCTGGTAGACGGTGAAGGACGAACTCTCGGCTTTGTCCTCACCCGGGATCGAGCTGGTGAACGTCGATGCCATGTCAGGCGTCTCGATAGCCTCGTTCGTCAGCGACCAGCCCTCGACGTCGGAGAGCCGCCGTGCCCGGAGAAGCCTCGCTCTCCGGTTCAAGGTCCAGAACCCTGACGCTGAGCTTGTGTGCAAGCTCTTCGATGTCCTGCGAGGCCCGGATGATCTGGCCGGTGTCGTCGGTGGCCGTCCACAGCGTCACGTCGGCTCCGACGTCGTGGACGCGCCAGGCGTATGTGATTCCTGCGATGACCTCGGACGTATCGTCCTGGCGTACGTAGCGGAAGGCGCGCAGACCGTCGCCGAGCTGCTTGGTGTGATGGGCCGCGACGACCGGGGGTTCGACCGCCTCCGGATCATCTGCCTTGACCAGAGCGCGCAGCGTTCGTTCGCGTGCGCCCGAGGCCGGCTCCACGCTGGCGACGAGCGGCAGCGGCAGCGCGGTGGGGGAGGCGATGTGCAGGAGCACGCGGGTGTCGAACCGCTCCGGTGCGAAGGCGTCCGCGCAGCACCGCAAGGTGCCGGCGAGGAAGGCGACCCCCGACTTCCCGGGGTGCTGCGCGAACGCCTGCCACAGCAGTTCCGCGCACTCCCGGGACCAGTCGTCGGCCTTTTGCCACGACTCCCTGTCCCAACGGGGTGGGATCTCCAGCCACCGGTTCGGGTCGTAGTTGATGAGGAGGTCGAACTCGTGGTCCAGCTCCAGCCGGTCCTCCGTCATTTCCAGCTCCACCGGAACGTCGTCATCAGCGCGTCGAACCACTCGACGAGCGCGTCGGCCAGGTCGTCGCGCGGGCTCCCGGCTCCGATGGTGGAGAAGGCCGCCACGAACCAGCGGCCCGGGTCACCGGGCACGGACACGAAGTAGTCGACCCTTCGGCTGTCCATCTCCACGCCGCGGTCGGGGGCGGCGGGTACGACCCGCTCCCGCCGCACGGCCAGCGCGCCGTCCACCTCACCGCTGCTGAGGTCGATATTGCTTCCGCCGTCACGCGACATGAGCTGTGCGGCGACCTCGGCCGGATCGGAGATGGCCCCGGTCGTGCCGCTCTCGTCGCTACGGGTCGGCAGCCTGGTCTCGGAGACGATGATCGACGCGCCGAGGTTCACCTCGCCCGACAGCCGCATCGGCAGGTACAGCTCCAGGGCCTCGGCACGGCGCGCGTCCGCGACGGCGGCCAGCAGCCGCCGCTCCAGCTCCAGCCGGAGCGGGGTGAGTTTGTCGCGCGGCACGTCGGCCGGTACGCGGGCGAACGCTTCCGTGACGATGTCCCGCGCCACTTGTTCTGCCTCGCCCGTGCGCAGGGGGATCTGAACCCAGTCCGACGGCAGGACGAGCCGGTAGCCGGTGGGCGCGGAGGTCGGTTCAGCCACGGGCACGAGCCTGCTTGTTCGTGTACCAGATGCCTGCGTAGACGGCGACGCCGAACACCAGGGCGGGTAGCGCACCCCACTGGGTGCCGGTGCCGGAGAAGATGTCCACGATCGCGAAGAGGGCGTAGAGACCGCTGAGGAACTTCAGCTCGAACTCCAGCGTGACGGTCTCCTCCCTGGCACGGGGGTTCCGGAAGCGGACCAGAGCCAGCAGGGGCGTGGCGGCGGCGATGTTCAACGCCCAAGCCTGAAGAGCCGGGACACGCCAGCCGCCGGGCTCTTCGTCCGAACTGAGGAACCACAGGAGGATCACGACGGCGACGGCGACCAGCGCCATGCGTACCTTCTGCCCGCTGCGGAACGCGTCCTCGTCCTCACGGGCAGCGGGAGACAGCCCCGGATCGGCGGTCGACGACTCGTTCTGCGACCTCACCTCACGGGCGAGCGGAGAAGACAGACGAGGGTGATGGGGGCCCGGTGCCTGGGAGCCTCCTCGGCCCTGTCGCAGCTTGCGGGCCTTGGCGCCCTCGGCGGCACTGGGGTTCCACCTCGTCGGTTTGAACCTCACCATTGCGACCCCACCGGTACTGACATGTTGTCCTTCGTCGCCCCGTAGGAGTCTGTCATTTTCTCTCCGCCCTTGTCGGCGAGGTCAAGGCCCGACCCCACGAGCCAGGACGCGCGCTGAACGCCGAGATGGTGCTCCGCCTCCCCAGCGACGTTGCGCAGCTCCTGGCTGTCAGGGAACTCATCCCGCCAGCGCCGGATGTCCTTGATCTGCTTAGCCATCGTGGGATCGCCGAACGTCTTGCGGACTTCCTTCCGGGTCACCTCCGGCAGCGGTTCATCGCGCACGCCCCTCGCTGCCGCCCGTCCTCTCTGGACGTCCAGGCTGCGGTGCAGCCGGGAGGCCCGGCCCCTGACGGCCGCTCGCTGTGCGCGGCTCGCGCGCATCGAATCCAGTGCCCGCTTCTGCTTGGCGAGCCCCTGCGACAGGCTCCGCCCCTGGTTCTGCAGGCCCTTGATGGCCTTCGCCGCTTTCAGGCCGTTGCGCATCATCTTGAGTGCCGCGACGTCCAACAGCACATCGAACCAGGACCCGTTGCCGGTGAGAGCCTTCACCAGGTGAATGACCGCCACGACTCCCGCGAGGGCAGCGGCCACCGGGCCGAGCGCGGGGAAGACGACCGCGAGCATTCCGACCACGGTACTGATGTCACTCAGTTTGTCCGCGAGCTTGTCAAGCCATTCGGCGTCGCCGACCCACGCCTTGATGTCGTTCCACCAGCTGTCCTCCATGTCGTCGTCGATCGACTTCCCGATCTCACGAGCGTAATGGCCTGCCCGTTCGTCATAGAAGGACACCGCCGAGTTCAGCCTCGTACGGGCACTTTCAAGGTCTTCCTTGGCCTGCTTGACCGCCGGGTCGTCGCTTTCCGCACCGGACCCGTCCTTGCCGGAGCCGTTCTCCTTGTCGTCCGGCTTGCGGCTGTCGATGATCTGCTGAGCGTCCTTCGCGTCCCGCAGCGCGCGGTCCGCCTTCTTCTGGGCCTCCTCCATGTCATCCGCCCAGCCCTTGAGGTGCCCCTTCACCTCCCGGTAGCGGTCCTCGGCCAGATCCAGCCGCTTGGACAAGCCGCCGGCCTTCTCACCGATCTTGTCCGCGTACTTGCCCTTCAGACCGTCACTGTCGGCGATCGCCTGCAGCGCCGCGGCCTGGTCACGGAGCTTCTTGGCGACGCTCTTCATGTGCTCGACCTCGTCGCGGATCCCCTCCGGGGCACCCGGAACGGGATCCGCTTCGGCGAGCGGTGACCAGTCAGCCGGCCGCGCCATGGAAGTTCCCCCTGCGAAGAGTTACGAGCATCATCGGTCGGTGCGTGCCCGCGGCGCTACTTCTGCTTTCCCTTGGTCGCGTTCGCGAGATCGTCATCGAGTGTCTGGAAAGCGTCACGGGTGGTTTCCACCATGTCCCCGACCTCCTCGATCTCCTTGATCAGGCGTTTGCGGTTCCTGTCCCAGTTGTCCACGAACTCGCCCATGACCTTCTTGACGCGGGAGTCGCCGACGACAGCGGTGACCTCGTTCTTCCACCCACCCAGCCCCTTGAACTCCTTGCGGATTTCCTCGAGCTGCGTCGCGCTGGTGCTCAACAGGTCGTAGTCGACCTGCAGATCGGATCCCTTGGACACCTTTGCTCCTCGCAGTGGTCAGCGGTTGACGGCCTGGATCTCTTGGACGACGACGTCCTGGTCCGCGCCGAAGGTGCCGTTGGGGAGGTCGCCGCCCTGGCCGATGGTGCTCTTCCAGCTGATCTCCCAGGTGATGGTCGCCTGGAGCTTGTACGAGCCGTCGCCGGAGGAGCGCAGGTACTTCACGCCGCACGGCGGGGTCTGGTCGGCCTTGCCCTTGGCGTAGGGCTCGCCGATGTTTCCGTTGTTGATCGCGCATTCGCCGGAGGCGGGGTAGGTGACCGCGTCGTCCGTGCCCGGCTCGATCTTCAGCGAGATCGGCTCGGCGGTGGTCGTCGCGCTGAGGCCGAGCACCGGGACGGAGGCCGTGACCGAGACCGGCTTGAAGTCCGCCGTGTCCAGCCAGGCCCAGGTCGGCAGGTTCACCTTCGTGGTGTTCTCCGGGGCGAGGTCGACCTTGGTGGAGGGGACGCGGATCTCGCCGTAGGCGAGCTGGGCGAGCGTCTCGGCCGTGATGGCCTGCGGGCGGTTGGCCGGCGGCGCGTCACCCTTGTCGACCCAGAACGGCATCTCGTCGCACTCATTGGACGCCGGGTCGGCCTCTCGGCCTTCAGTGACGTACGAGTCCCACCAGTAGCCGTCGCCTGCCTTGTCCTTGTTGAAGTCCTTGTAGGGGTCGCCGTTGGCGAAATAGTTCTGCGTCATCAGGGCCCACTCGTGGCTGGGCGCGCTGCTTTGCCACACCTGCTTCATCTGCGCCTCAAGTTCCTTGGGCGTGTACTTCGGCGCGTAGTAGCAGGCAGGGGGAGTCCAGGACGCTGAGGTCGATGTGACGGCGCCGGTCGACTGGCCGCTGCCATTCTTCGAACGGTCGTAGACGATCCCGGCGGAGACGGTCGAGGTGAGCTTGTCGCCGTCGGCGCCGCCAGATGCGCCGGTGCCCGACTCGGAGCCGGACCCGCCGCCGATTACCGCGCCGCCCCCGGAGCCTGTCTGCGATGCGACAGCTGCAGGCGCCATGGAGAGGACCAGTGCTCCCGCAGACGCCCCGAAAAGTGCAAACCTCAGAAAACGCTTTACGGCTGGCATACCGCAGCTCCGCGTGCCCCAGAAATCTTGGTGAGTTCCCAGACGCCGTCCTTGTTCAGGTTGACCTGGGCGGTGTAGGCGACGTAGCTGTTCTTGGTCACCTCAGTTCCCTTGAGCTTGCCGGTCTTGATGACCTTGTCGTATCCCTTGCTCTCATCCGCGCAGTAGCCGATCGACGCAGAGTCCTTGGACTTCACCTTCACGTTCCGGTTGAAGTAGCGCACGCTCCCCGTGATGGTCAGGCCACCGTCCACGTACCCCTTGACCCATTCATACGCAGCCGCAGCGCCCTCGCCCTCGGTGTAGAACTCGAGGCTCGGCAGTCTCGGGTCGCCAGCGATGATGGCCGCGTCGATGGCCCGGATGACCTCCGCGTTGTCGCGCAGTACTGCGTCTTTCACCGAGTCACCGGTCTCCTCGGGCGTGAATGTCAGCTTCACGTCCGAAGGCAGCTTGATCGTCGGGCGCTCGGCGGAGCCCGACGCGCTCGCACTCGGCGAAGCCGAGGCTGAGGAGTCGCCTCCCGTATCAGCCCCCGCGATTTTGTCGTTGCCCTTGTCGCTGCCGTCGCTGCCCCCGCAGGCGGACAGCGACAGGGCCGCGACAGCGGTCAGCGCGGCGGCTGCGAGCAGTGTGGGGCGGCGGTTCACGGATGGCTCCCGGTGGGGCGAGGGTTCTCACGAGTGTGCCGACGCTATCTATCGGAACGTGGGTGACACCAGTTGGGTTTACGTCAAGCTCGATCTCCCAACTGGGCAAATCACAGCAGGTGCCACCATACGCAGCGTGAAACAGCGGGTATTGAGTACCCTCCGTCTGCTCGAACCCGGTATCGCCGTCGTGACCAACCGGCTCGGCGACATCCTCGCCCACAGCAACGGCTACGCGTCCATGACGAGCGGGAGCGGGCTGCTCGACTCCGACAGCCCCAACCTCACCCGGTACCTCTTCACCGACCCCACGCCCGCACCTTCTTCGCCGACTGGGACGACATCGCGGACGAGCAGGTCTTCGATCTGTGGCTCGCGCCCTCCGTCGAGAACTCCGAGTGGTTCAGCACGGAGCTCGCGCCCGTCGCGGGGCCCGACTTCACCCGTCGGCTCAACCGGCACACGGTTCCGCGACGCGGGGACGTCCGCGTCAACCATCCGACGGCCGGGGAGCTCCGGCTGCGCCGCGAGATCCTCGAACTCTCCTCGGACTACCAGCAATTGGTCGTCTTCCTCCCAGCCGACGATGCCACGGCCCAGGCCGTCGAGCAGCTCCGCCAGCGGTCCCACGGCCGGCTGCGCGCCACTTCCTGAGTCGCCATGTAGAGAGTCGCCATGTACAGAGTCACCATGTACAGAGGCCCGCGACATGCGCCGCGGGCCCGTCCGCAAAAGGTCAACTCGTCGTACAGGTCGCGCCGTTCAGCGTGAACGCCGTCGGGGACGGGTTCGTCGTTCCCTTGGTGCCGGTGAAGCCGATCGAGACCGAGCCCGAGGCCGGGATCGTCGTCGTGTACGACGCCGGGGCCACCCGTACCGTGTCCGCCGTCTGCGCCGGGACGCCGCCCCACATGTTCGTCACCGTCTGGCCCGCCGGGAAGGCGAAGGCCAGGGTCCAGCCGTTGACGGGGCCGGTGCCGGTGTTGCGCACGGTCAGGTCGGCCTGGAAGCCGCCCGGCCATTCGTTGACCACCCGGTAGGTGACCGCGCAGGTGCCGGTGGGCGGGTTCGCGGTCGTCAGCGTCGCCGTCGCCGAGCGCGCGGAGCGGTTGCCCGCCGCGTCCTTCGCGTAGACCGCCACCGTGTACGCCGTGTTCGGCGACAGGCCCGTGAGGGCCGCCGAGGTCGTCGTCGACGCGGCCAGCGTCGTCTCCGTCGTGCCCGTCACGCGTACCACCTCGTACGCGGTCACGCCAACGTTGTCGGTCGCCGCCGGCCAGGTCAGCTGAGCCGACGTCGAGGTCACCGCCGATGCCGTGGGGGTGCCGGGGGCTGTCGGGGGCTGGGTGTCGGTGCCCCCGCCGCCGAAGATCGTGGCCTCCTTCGAGGTCCGGGCGATGCCGTTCGGGCCGTTGAAGACGCGTTGGCCCCAACTGCTCAGCCGGTTCGGGTCGAAGCCGATCGACAGGTCCAGGATCGGGTCCGTGTTGCCGCTCCAGGACCAGGCCAGATAGCCGAGGTTCAGCCTCTGCGCCTCTGCCATGATCGTGTCCTCGTCCGGGTCGCCCCACTGGTCCGCGGGGCCGCCGAACTCGCCTATCAGAATGGGGAGTTTCGCCGCGACGAAGGCGTTCAGATAGTCCGTGATCTCCGCCGCCGTGTCGTAGACGCTGTACATGTGGATCGAGAAGATCAGGTTGCCGGTGGTGTCGGCCGCGTACACCGCCGGGGCGTTGGTGCGCATGACGTTCTGCCAGTCCTGGCCCCAGTTCGGCGCGTCCACCATGATCGTGTGCTCCAGGCCGGCCGCCCGCAGCTTCTTGACCGCGGAGATGGTCGGGTCCGTCCAGCCCGCCGGATCGGTGTTGCCCCAGGGCTCGTTGCCGATGTTGACGATGACGTAGTCCTCCTGGCCGGCCAGCACGTCCTTCAGGCCGATCCAGTAGTCCGCCGCCGAGTCGAGCGTGCCGGCCGCCGCATCCTCGCCGTAGCCCGTCGTGTCATGGACCTCCAGGACGCAGATCAGACGGTTCGCCTTGCAGCTGGCGATGACCGCGGCGACCTCCTCGGGCGTGTTCCGGGTCCAGCGGTCGCCGTCGGACAGCACGACCCGGACGCTGTTGGCGCCGAGCGCCTTGATGTCGGCCAGCGACTGGGTCTCGCCGGGGTACCAGGTGTAAGCGTGGTTCACGCCACGCATCACGAAGTCGTTGCCGTTCGCCTCAAGGAGGCGGCCGTTGCTGATGTGCAGGCCGGTGGCCTGAGGTTCCGCGGCCTGGGACGGGGTCGCGCCCAGGACCAGCAGGCCCAACAGGGTGGCCAGCGCCATCAGCAGCCTCGCCGCCACCGAGCTCTTGTGTGTTCTCACTGCGACTCCAGAGAAGTGAGCACCGGAAAGCATCGGAAGGTGGAAATACATGGGAGCGCTCCCACACATGTATCCACCCCGCCAGGGACACGTCAAGACACCGCGCACTCTTCCCTCCCCCCGGGCACCGGAGTACGCAGTCCTCTCGCGAGGCAGCCGGTCACCGCCAGCGACGCCACCGCCATCACGGTCATCGCCGTCGCGGGAGAGGTCAGTTGGGCCACCGACCCGGCGAGCGTCGCGCTCACGCCCTGCAAGGTCAGCATCCCGGCCGAGTGCAGCCCCAGCGCGTGCCCGCTCAGTTCGTCCGGGGTGAGCGCCATCAGCCGCTCCTGCTGGATCAGACTCGCCCCGAAACCGACCGAGGCCAGCGCCACGGCGACCGCAGCGAGCGGCACGGACGGGCCGAGCACGAAGAGGGCGTACGGCGAAGCCAGCAGCACCAGCAGCGGTACCCCCAGCCGGACGCGCCGCGCGGGCGGGATCAGGCGGCCCACCGTCACATCACCCGCGAGCATCCCCAGCGCCGCGCAGGCGAACAGGGTGCCGGCGGATCCGGGGGCGTAGGAGACGTAGAGCGACTCGCAGCCCACGACCAGGCCGTTGGGGATCCACAGGGCCAGGTAGACCGTCCGGCGGGGGCGGGAGGACCAGAGCAGGGCGTTGGTGCGCCAGGTGGCCGCGACCGACGGGCGGCCCGAGGCGCGCGGGGCCCGGACGGTGAGGCCGAGGCGGACTCCGGCCGCCGCGAGGAGGTACAGCAGAGCCGCCAGCAGCAGGCACCAGCGGGGCGACACCAGCGTCACCAGCACCCCGCCCGTCGCGTATCCGGCGATCTGCATGATCCCGCTCGTCATGTTGAAGACCGAACGCCCCAGCAGATAGCCGTCCTTGGAGAGGATCTCGTTCAGCAGGCCCCAGCGGACTCCCCCGCCGAGCGAGGCGATCAGGCCCTGGGCGAGCAGGACGGCGAAGACGGCCCAGATCGGCAGGCCCGGTACGGCGAGGAGGGCCGTGGCCGCCGCGAAGGCCAGCGAGAGGCCCGTCAGGGTCGCCCTCGGGGGGAGGCGGTCGGCACCCGACAGGAACAGGGACGCGCCCAGCACCTGGGCCAGCGACGGGCCGAACATGCTCACCGCCGACAGCAGCGGGGAGCCCGTCGCCCGGTACACGAGGGTGCCGAGCGCCAGACCGCCGACCGTGTGGGCCGCGATCTGGGCCGAGGAGGAGAGGAAGAGCGGGGTGAACTCGGGGGTGCGGAAGAGGGCTTGGTAGCTGTTGCTGCGCATGTGCGGGAGTCTCGGGCGGCGCTTGCGGGGGCCGTTAATGTTTCGCACAGGTGCGAAAGGAGGCGTCATGGGCTGGTGGCAGGTCAACGCGGACACGCTCGCGCGCAGCCGGTTCGTGCTCTCGCCGCTCGCCGAGACCTTCGCGAGCCTGAAGCTGCTGCACGCGGGCGTGGGCGCGCATCCCGGGGAGCGGGACTGGCTGCGGGCGCACCGGCCCGGCTACCTCGCGCTGCTGGCCGCCGATCCGGTGACCGCGCTGCTGGTGCGCGCCGGGCTCGGGCGGGAGTGGATCGCCGACTTCCTCACGCCCACGCCCCGCGACGGGGAGACCTTCGAGGAGGGCGTCGCCCGGGTGCGCGCGGCCCGCCCCTCGGACGCGCGCGCTCACCTCGCCCTCTCCCTCGCGGGGCCGCTCCCCGCCGAGCTGGAACGGGACGATCTGCCGTCGCGGGCGGCGGCGCTTCTTGCGTACGTCTGGCAGGAGACCGTACGGCCGGACTGGGACCGGCGCCGACGGGTTCTGGAGGCGGATGTGGTCGCCCGTACCGTGCAGGTGAGCCGGAGCGGCTGGGCGGCGGTACTGGACTCGCTGCGGCCGGGGACCCGGTGGCTCGGGGAGAGCCGGTTCCAGGTCAACCGGCACGAGTATCCGCCGCGGGAGATCTCGGGCGCCGAACTGGTCTTCGTGCCGGTGACGCCGAAGTCGGGGTGGGCGTCGTGGGAGGGCGACGACCGGTACGCCGTCGTCTACCCCTGCACCGGCGCGCTCGCCTCACACCACGACCGCCGTGCCGTACCGACGGGACTCGGCGCCCTGCTGGGCACCGCCCGCGCCGGGGTCCTCGTCCTGCTCGGCACCCCGATGAGCACGACCCAGCTGGTCGCGGTGACCGGGCAGGGTCTGGGCTCGGTCGGCCGGCATCTGCGGGTGCTGCTGGACGCGGGTCTTGTGGAGCGGCGGAGGGCGGGGCGGTCGGTGCTGTATGTGCGGACGGCGGCGGGGGAGGTCCTCTTGGAGGCGGCCGGAGAGCTGTCACCCGGCGCGGCTAGTGCCGCGGCAGGCAACGTCTGCCCGTCAAGGAGCGGCGTCCGGTGCGTGCTCTCGGCGTGCCGGCCGGAAGCCCTCGTACTGGATGTACCTGGGCTTTCGGCCGGTGCGGCGAGAGTGCGTGCCGGGCGTCACGACGGGGCGAACGTTGCCTGTCGCGGCACTAGCATCCGGGCATGACGGTAAACAGCAGCAATCCCCTGGACGTCGAGATCGCCGCGCTCGGCGGCGGTTCCGCCGACCTCAAGCGGTACGTCGGCCAGGTCGTCCTGGTCGTGAACGTGGCCTCCAAGTGTGGGCTGACCCCGCAGTACTCCGGGCTTGAGCGGCTGCACGAGCAGTACGCGGAGCGTGGGTTCAGCGTGCTCGGGGTGCCCTGCAACCAGTTCCTCGGGCAGGAGCCGGGCAGCGCCGAGGAGATCGCCGAGTTCTGTTCGGCGACGTACGGCGTGACCTTTCCGATGACCGAGAAGGTCGAGGTGAACGGCGAGGGGAGGCATCCGCTGTACGAGCGTCTTGTCGGGTTCGCGGACGGCGAGGGGCACAGCGGGGACATCCGCTGGAACTTCGAGAAGTTCCTGATCGGGCGGGACGGCCAGGTCGTCGCCCGCTTCTCGCCGCAGACCGAGCCGGACGCGGCGGAGGTCGTGGCCGCCATCGAGGCGCAGATCGCCGCTTGACCTTTCCCCTGGGTCAGACCCGAGTTTCCTGTCGCCGGGCGAACGGCGCCCGGCGACGGAGGATGACGTGGTGGACGTAGGAGAGGAACTGCTCACCATCGGGGCGTTCGCCGCCCGGGCGCGGCTGTCGGCCAAGGCCCTGCGGCTGTACGACCGGCTGGGGCTGCTGGCCCCGGCGCACGTCGACGAGGTCAGCGGCTACCGCTACTACCGTGCCGACCAGGTCGAACCCGCCCGGCTCGTGGCGCTGCTGCGCCAGCTCGACATGCCGCTCGCGCGGATCGCCGAGGTCGTCGAGGCACCGGACGGGGCCGCGGCCGCCGCCCGGCTCGACGCGTACTGGGCGGACGTGGAGGCGCGGTTCGCCGGGCAGCGGACGCTCGCCGAGTACCTCCGTGGACGGCTGTCGGGGAGGAGCTCCGAGATGTACGGGAAGTTCGTGGTCGAGACGGTGGAGGTGCCCGAGCAGGTGCTGATCACCGAGACGCGGCATGTGCTGGCGGGCGAGCTGCCGGCGTGGATCGGCGCGTCGCTGGGGCGGCTTGAGGAGGGTGCGCGGGAGTGCGGTGGCATCACCGCGCCGCCGTTCGTCGTGTACCACTCCGATGTGTCGCCGGAGAGCGACGGACCGGCCGAGTCGTGTGTGCCGGTGGCCGACGCGGCGGCGGCCCGGGCCTGGGCCGAGAAGCAGGGCCGTAGCCATGCGACGAAGGTGCGCGTGGAGCCGGCCCAGCGGATCGCCTGCACCCGGATCACCAAGGCGCAGGTGGCCCATCCGCAGATCCTGGCCGCTTTCGAGGCGGTGGAGGAGTGGATCGCGAAGGAGGGGCTGTGGCAGGCGGGTCCATGCCGGGAGATCTACTTCGCGGACTGGGACGCGGCGGGCGCCGGGGACCCGGTGTGCGATGTGGCCTTCCCCGTGAGGTGACCCACTCGTGAACGGCCGTGCCCGGCAGACGCGTCGCGAGTGAGGTGACCCACTCGCGAACGGCCGTGCCCGGCAGACGCGTCGCGCATCTGCCGGGCACAAGCCGAGCCCCCTCGGCAAGGACGGCGGGCTGGTCGAGAGGGCTCTTGTGTGGTGCTTGTGCAGTTGTCGATCGTCATCGGTCGAGGCTCAGGGGATCAGCCCCCTTACACCTTGACCGAGGACACGAAGGCGTTCCACGCGCCCGCGGGAAACGCCAGGATGGGACCCTCGGGGACCTTGGAGTCCCGGACGGCCATTGCCGACAGGACAGGGGACTTGATCTCGACGCAGGCGCCATTGCCCTGCGAGTACGAGGACTTGACCCACTTGTCCGTGAGGCCCTGCTTGATTGCCATGTTCGCTCCGGTAACCAGTTGCTGAGTTGCTGTCGCATGCCGTAAGCGCGTGTCTTCCTTCCGCACGGCACGTTTTCGCCAACGTTGTTGCTTGATGGCGTGATCGACGCTACTCGCCAACATCGGAGTGCGGAGCGACTATTCACTCGACTGGATGGCATATTCCAGTGGGGACTTCCGCCGGGACTGGCCGAAGGTGTATCTTCCGGCGCCGCAGCTCAGCGCGCGTAGTCCTTGGCCGCGTTCGCGATGAACTCCCGGCTCTGGTCGGCGTTCAGCGCCTGGGCGCGCAGATGCTCGTACATCACGCTGTACTTCTGTACGTCCTGCGCCTTCTCCAGGTAGAGGTCGCTGGTCACGCCCTCGATGTAGACCACGCTGGAGTCGGCGGCGTCCGGGAACTCCAGGATCGCGTACTGGCCACTGACACCGGGGTGCGCTCCCATCGCGAACGGGATGAGCTGCACGGTGACATGCGGCAGCCGGGACATCTCGATGAGGTGCTCCAACTGCTCGATCATCACGTGCCGGCTGCCGACCTCGCGGCGCAGCGCCGCCTCGTCCAGGACGGCCCACAGGCGGAGCGGGTTCTCCGGGGCAGAGATACGTTCCTGTCGGCGCAGCCGCACCTGCACCCGCTTGTCGACATCGGTCGGGGCGACCTCCGGCAACGCGCCCGAGATCAGCGCCTCCGCGTAGCTCTTCGTCTGCAACAGCCCCGGGACGACCTGGGGGTCGTAGACCCGAAGGCTGGCCGCGTCCGTCTCCAGACCGATGTACACGCTGTACGGGATGTCGCCGAAGGAGTGCCACCAGCCCTGCTGGCGCGAGTCCTTGGCCATCTGCATCAGGGAGTCGACGATCCGGACGTCCTCGACCTCGTAGACCCCGCACAGGTCACGGACGTCGCGCTGGCTGATGCTGCGGCGGCCGTTCTCCAGGCGGCTGATCTTCGACTGGGAGACCAGCAGCCGCTCGGCGACCTCCTCGGCCGTCATGCCCTTGAGCTCGCGGAGCCGGCGCAACTCCTGGCCCAGCCGGCGGCGCCTGACAGTGGGATTGACATTGGACGCCACGGGACGTGCACCTCCGGCTGCATGTACTGCTTGCGACTTTGCGTATCTGCTGTTGAGCAGACTGCCACCAAGGTGCTTTCTACCGCTGGGAAACGGTGGATATGCGCTGCATACGCGCCAGTTCGGGACATGGACGCGGGTGCTCCGCACATGCGGCCGCGCGGGGTGGCGGACCGTGTCGTCGTCCGGACACATACGGTCCCGCCACCCCGCGCGGACCAGCGGCTCCCGTACCGGGTCTCGGGGACTGCGGTGCGGCGTGGCGGCTGGGTGGTGCGGGTCGTGGAACTGCGGCTCAGTGGGCCACGACGCGCGCCATCGAGCCTCGGCGCGGTTGCATCGGAACGCCACGAGCGGGTTCCGGTGCGGCCCTGCCGCCGGCGGCCGGCTGGCGGCCCGCTGGGGCGGGGCTGCGGCGCGGCTGGGCCGCGACGCCGTTCTGGACGTCCATCACGGCGTGCGCGACGAGACCGCCCATGGGGTCGTGCCTGATCAGGTCCCGCAGCCGGGAGCGAGAGGAACGGCCCTCGTTGCCCGGATACAGGTGTTTGCCGAGGCCGACCGCGTGCGCCAGTGCGGCGAGCGCCGCGGTCCGCGGGTCCGGCGGTACGCCGGTGCGGATCGCGGAGTCCAGCCGGGACCTGATCTCTCGGCTGATCTCGTTGTCGGTCGCCTGGTAGCGAGTCGTCGGCAACACCCCGCACATCTGTCCGGCCACGGCATGCACCATGCCGCACCGTTCCAGATGCGAGAGGTAGGTCTGGCGCAGCCCCAGGCGGGGCCCGCCGATCCAATGGACGGCACGCACGGGAGCGCCACGCCTGCGCAGCAGCTCCAACGCGCAATCCAAAGTCGGATCTCCAGTCGGCCGTGGTACCACCACGGCGATACGATCCCCGTCTGGGGCTATCCGTCCGGCCAGCGCCAGCTCCACTAGCTGCGCTCCGGCCAGACCGAGGTCGAGCGACTGCGGCTGTGCAGTGGTACCCGTGGCCGGGTCCAGTGCCAGCAGCAGAAGCTCCTCCGGAATTGTTCTGCGGCTCCTGCCCATCCATGCCTCCCCGCGTGGATGAATGACAGGGTGACCCCTCTCACATTGGTCTGTCGAGGGTGCGTGACCTGTTTGTGAGGGAACCAGTAGGTATGTCGTTCTCGTCTATCGCGTCAGCCAAGCCCGCACACAGGACACTGGTACATGGTTCGGACAGCGCGGTGGAGCGGTGTCCGGGCGGCGGCGATTCAGACGAACACGACGTTTCACGGGTTTAGGAGGCATCGGTGGCGGGCGAGTCCCCCGACAGTTCGAAGCAGCGCGAGTCGTCGGCAGAACCGACGTCGGGGAGCGCGGGTCCGGTTCCGGAGGCGCGGAGCGAATCCACCGACCCCCGCCTGGCGATGACCCGCGGAGGCGTCGATACGGCGACCCGCGTGCTGTCGGCACCCGACCTGGCGGCACCGGATCCGGAAGAACCCGAGCCGGCGGAGAAGCCCACCGAACCCGACGCCAGCGACGCCCGCCTGCGAGCCGCGGTGGCGGCGTGGGTGTCCAAGGGCGACGAGAAGACACCGAAGCCGGACGAGCCGACGCCCGAGCCCGAGGCCACGGCGGAGAACCCGGAGGAGAACCCGCCGGCCGAGCCCGAGAACACCGACCCCAAGGAGCCCGAGGGGGAAGCACAGAGCGAAGCCGACTCCGGGGCCAACTCCGGGGCCGGGGCCGGGGCCGGGGCCAAGACCGAGACTGGGGCCGAGGCCGAGGCCGAGGCAGAGGCAGAGGCAGAGGCCGAGACTGAGGCCGGGGCAGAGGCTGAGACCGGGGCCGGGGCAGAGGCTGAGACCGGGGCAGAGGCCGAGACTGAGGCCGGGGCCGGGGCCGGGGCCGGGGCTGGGGCTGGGGCCGGGGCTGGGGCTGGGGCTGGGGCCGAGGCAGAGGCCGAGGGCGAAGCTGAGACCGAGGCTGAGACCGAGGCCGAGGGCGAGGCTGAGACCGAGGCCGAGGCAGAGGCTGAGACCGAGGCCGAGGCAGAGGCTGAGACCGAGGCCGAGGCAGAGGCTGAGACCGAGGCCGAGGCAGAGGCTGAGACCGGGGCCGGGGCTGAGGGCGAAGCTGAGGCTGAGGGTGAGGCTCAGCCTGAGGACGACGACTCGGAGCCCGAGGCCCACGCCGCAGCGGGCGACGAGCCGGAAGCCGCCGACGACGAGGACGAAGCCCAGGACGCGCCCGCGGCCGCCGACGGCGAGGACGCCCCTCAGGGGCCACCCGCAGCCGACGACGAAAGCAGCACGGGTGGTGCGGGTGGGAACACGGCGGCCGAAGGCGAAGCCGAGGACGCGCCGGACAACGGCCCCGCACCCGCCGACGCCGAAGACGCGCCGCACGACAAGCCCGCCCCCGCCGACGCCGAAGACGCCCCGCACGACAAGCCCGCCCCCGCCGACGCCGAGGACACGCCGGGCACCGGCCCCGCCCCCGCCAAGGCCGTGGACCAGCCCACCACCGCCCTCCGCGCCCCGCGCCCACCCGTGGACCAGCCCACCAGCAAGTTCGTCGCGCTCAAGCCGGACGTCACCACCTCCGTCCCGCACGTCGGCCCCGAGCGCACCACCCAGCAGCCGCTGCCCCCCAAGCCCCCGCTGGACCTGCTGGCCGAGCTGACCAACACCCCGCCGCCCCCGGACACCCCCGTCCGCACTCTGGTCCGGCGGGTCAAGATCTGGACCCCCCTGGTCCTCCTGCTCGTCGTCGTGTTCGCGATCGCGCAGGCCGTACGCCCGCTCCCGACCCCCACCCTGGACCTCACCGCCGAGTCGACGTACACCTTCGACGGCTCCCAGGTCGACATCCCCTGGCCCGCCGAGGGACAGGCCGCGCTCGACGTCCAGGGCATCGGCTCCTTCGGCTCCTTTGGCGACCAGAAGCCCGTGCCGATCGCCAGCGTCGCCAAGGTCATGACCGCGTATCTCATCCTTCGCGACCACCCGCTCAAGAGCGGCGAGGAAGGCCCGAAGATCGAGATCGACCAGGCCGCCGAAAAACAGTCGGACGCCGGCCAGGAGTCCACCGTCGACGTCTTCGCCGGCGACTCCATCACCCAGCGCGAGGCCCTGGAGAGCATCCTCATCGCGTCCGCGAACAACGTGGCCCGCCTGCTGGCCCGCTGGGACGCCGGGTCGGAGAAGGCGTTCGTGGCGAAGATGAACGCCGCCGCCGGCGACCTCGGCATGACCAACACGACGTACACCGACCCCTCGGGCCTCAACGACACGACGGTCTCCACCGCCGTGGACCAGGTCAAGCTCGCCAAGGCCGCGATGGAGCAGCCCGCCTTCCGCGAGATCGCCGCGATGATGTCGTACGACGACTACAAGGGCCAGAACCACGGCAACTGGAACCAGTTGGTCGGCAAGAACAACGTCGTCGGCATCAAGACCGGCACCACCACCTCCGCCCTCGGCAACCTCATGTTCGCCGCGAAGCAGGACGTCGGCGGCGAGATGCGGACCATCGTCGGCGCCGTGGTGCGCCAGCCGGACACGGGCGGTGGCATCCTCGCCGCCGCGCTCGACTCCGGCGACCAGCTGATCCGGGCCGCCCAGGGCGCGCTGGAGTCGGCGACGCTGCTGAAGAAGGGCGAGGTCGTCGGGTATGTCGACGACGGCCTCGGCGGCCGTACCCCGGTCGTGGCGACGAAGGACGTCAAGGCGGTCGGCTGGGCGGGCCTGAAGGTGGAGCTGGACTTCAAGGCCGACGCCGTACCGCACGAGGCGAAGGCCGGCACCAAGGTGGGCACGCTCACCGTCGGCGACGGCGGCACCGCCGGCGCGGTCAAGGTGCCGGTGGCGCTCCGGACCGACCTCGTCGAACCCGGCTTCACGGACAAGCTGACCCGCATCACCTGATCCGCCGCACACCGCAGCCCGTCGACGGGCCCCACCCCGGGAGCCGCTCGGCGGGCTGCGTGCTAGCGTCACGAAACGGGTCAGGCCGTCGCTCACAAGGCACGACCGGCGAACCCTCAAGGACAGGGCCGACAACACGCGGGAAACGGGACGCGGCCAGAACAGCAGACAGGACACCACGGGGAGTGCCTTAACGGTGGTCACTGCGGAGCCGACACGCGCCGACGACGCCGCTCCGGGCCCGGGACCAGGCCCGCGAATACGCGTGCCCGCGAGCGAGGACCCCTCGCCCACGGCCGCCGCCTTCCTCACCGTACGTGAGCGCCTGCTGCGCCATCCCGTCCTGTCGGTCACCGCCCTGGCCGGTGTCCTGCACATCGTCTGGTTCTTCACGTTCGCCAACAGCGGCGGCGATCTCGCGGCGCAGGACGCCTGGGCCGAGTTCGTCGGCCGGCACCCCGACTCCGCGTACAACCTCGCCTGGTACGGCGGGATGCACCCGGTGTCGTACAGCGTGGTGTCGCCGTATCTGATGTCGATGCTGGGCGTCCGTACGACGATGATGATCGCCGGGACCGTCTCCGCGGGCCTGCTGACGCTCGTCCTCATCCGCAGCCGGTCCGTCCGGAAGCCCCTGTGGGCCGCGCTGGCCGGGGTGTTCGCGCTGCTGTGCAACGCCATTTCGGGGCGGGTCACCTTCGGGCTCGGGACGATGTTCGCGCTCGGCGCGGTCGCGGTCGTGTTCTGCTGGCCGTACCGCTGGCGCTACAAACGCTGGGCGAAGGCGCTGTGCGCCGCCCCACTGGCCGCGCTCGCGACGATGGCCTCGCCGGTCGCCGGTCTTTTCGTGGGCCTGGTGGCGGTGGCGCTGTTCCTGCAGAAGCGACGGCCCGGCGCCTGGGCGCTGGGGCTCGCGCCGAGCGCGGTGGTGGCCGCTTCGGCCTGGCTCTTCCCCTTCTCGGGGACGCAGCCGATGAACATCGCCTCGGTGATCCTTCCGTTCGCCTCCGCGGTCCTGGTGCTCGTCCTGGTCCCCAAGGAGTGGACGACGGTCCGGCTGACCTCGGCGGTCTACGCGCTGTCGGTGGTGCTGGTGTGGCTGATCAACTCGCAGATCGGCTCCAACATCACCCGCCTTTCGATGGTCTTCGCGGGTGTGGCACTGATCGCGGCGCTGCCGTTCACGGTGCCGCGCTCGCGCAAGTGGTACGCGGTCGTGCTGGCGTTCGTCGGGTTCAACGTGTGGATCGGCGCGAAGACCGTCGTCGACATCGTGCACACCACCCCCGCCGCCTCCTGGGCCCGCGAGCTCGCGCCCCTCGTCAACGAACTCCAGGAGGTCGGCGCCGAGAAGGGCCGGGTGGAGGTCGTACCGGCCCGCTCCCACCGTGAGGCCTCCGCGCTCGCGCCGTACGTCAACCTCGCCCGTGGCTGGAACCGCCAGGCCGACATGGAGCGCAACCCGCTCTTCTACGACGACACCCTGAACTCGGCGAACTATCTGGAGTGGCTGCACCGCTGGGCGGTGCGCTTCGTGGTGGTGCCGAAGGACGAGCCGGACGGAGACGGCGGCAAGCGTGAGCGCCAGCTGGTGCAGCGTGGGATGCCGTATCTGAAGCAGGTGTGGGGCGACGCGAACTGGCAGCTGTTCCAGGTGATCGACCCGTCGCCGCTGGCCGAGCCGAACACCGTGGTGGAGCGGGCCGAGCAGGGCGAATGGACGATGCGGGTGAGCAAGCCGGGGCGGGTGCTGATCCGGATCCCGTACTCGCCGTGGCTGAGCATCGTCGACGCCGAGGGCCAGAAGCTCGACCCGCCCAAGGAGACGGAGGCCTCCGAGGACCGTCCCGACGGTGAGCCGAAGACGTACGACAACGTCAACGGCTGCCTGATGGAGACGGAGGAGGACGCGCTGGGCGACAAGTGGACCATGCTGGTGGCCCCGAAGGCGGGGACCTACCGGCTGGCGGCGCCCTACGACGTGCCGCGGGGCACGCCGTGTCCGGACGAGCTGAAGTAGCCCGCTTCAGCGCAGCTGGTCCACGTACCTGTCGGTGCCCGGGACGGTAGGGACGAAGGGTGCGAGCAGCTCGATCCGCCCGTGCCCTTCGGTGCTCAGGTCCGTGAACCACGGCTCCCAGCACTCCCGGGGATCCGCCTCCAGGAACCACAGCAGTGTCAGCCGGGTACCGACGCCCTCGACCTGCTTGACGTAGGTCATCCGGTCGCCGGGCAGGGGCGTGGGCCGGAAGATCGTCACCATGGCGGCCGGGGACCCCGCGAGACGCTCGGGGAGGTGCCGCGAGCACAGCCACTCGATGAGCTCGGCCCGCTGCTCGGCCGACTCGGCGTCGAGCACCTCCACCACCAGCCCCGCGTACGGATGGTCCAGCGCGTGGAAGTCCCGAGGCCCCGCCGCCCCGTCCCGGTACACCGTCGCCTCGTGGTCCTGGAAGGCGGTGAAGACATGGGTGCGGTCCTGGTAGACGCGGGCATCGCGGTTGAGGCGCTTGTTGATGGCGACGGTCCACTTCATGTGGTCGTCGTAGCGGCCGTCGGTGATCCAGTACGTCGAGATGTAGCAGCCCGCGGTGACGGGCTGGGCGACGGCCGACTTCTCGGGCACGCGCAGGAGTTGCAGATCGCGGGTGGCGACCCAGCGGCGGCCCGCGTACATCCAGGGCATGGCCATGGCGCCGGCGTAGTAGTGGTCGTCCTCGTACCAGCGGTTGTAGGCGTACTCATGGCCCGGGTGCGGTTCGACCAGGGTGATGAGCGCGTGGCCGGGGTGGACTCCGTAGGGTCCTACGGCGGCCAGTTCGGCGTATGTCTCGCTGCGGGTCTCCTCGCTCATGCCCTTCCCCTTCCTAGGCGGCTCGCCCATACTCTGACGCCCCGTCAGATATTGCGCCAGAGTCAGGGAGGCCGCCGATGTCACTGCTCTCCGGAAGGACCGTCGTCGTGTCGGGAGTCGGCCCCGGGCTCGGCCATCAGGTCGCGGCGGCGGTGGTGCGCGACGGGGGGAACGCCGTACTCGGGGCGCGCACGGAGGCCAGCCTCGCCAAGTGCGCGGCCGAGATCGATCCGGACGGGGCGCACACGGCGTACCGGACGACGGACATCACCGACGAGACGCGGTGCGAGGCGCTGGCGGCGCTCGCGCGGGAGCGGTTCGGGCGGATCGACGCGGTTGTCCATGTGGCCGCCTGGGACAGCTACTTCGGTGGTGTGGAGGACGCGGACTTCGCGACCTGGCAGCAGGTGATCGACGTGAATCTGCTGGGGTCGCTGCGGATGACGCGCGCCTGCCTGCCGGCACTCAAATCGGGCGGCGGCTCTGTGGTGTTCATCGGGACCCAGTCGGCGGTGGCCGCTCCCTCCCAGGTACGGCAGGCCGCGTACGCCGCCTCCAAGGGGGCGCTGACCAGCGCGATGTACTCACTGGCGCGGGAGCTCGGGCCGTACCGGATCCGGGTCAACACCGTGCTGCCCGGGTGGATGTGGGGGCCGCCGGTGCGGGCGTATGTGCGGTTCGCGGCGCAGTCGGAAGGGGTCGAGGAGTCCGCCGTACTGAAGCGGCTGACCGATCGGATGGCGCTGCCGGAACTCGCCACGGACGGGGATGTGGCGGACGCGGCGGCGTTCCTGGTGTCGGATCGCGCTCGGGCGATCACCGGACAGTCGTTGCTGGTCAACGCAGGGGAGCTGATGCGATGAGTTCATACATGTGAACCAGAACCATCATGCCGAATGATTTTACCTCCCCTTGACCTTACGCCTGCTTGTCGTGTTCACGAGGCAGCGCCCACGATGAGCGCCGGGCTGAACCCTGGGAGGGCGCACATGAACGGTCTCGACTGGGCCGTGCTCATCGGCTACTTCGGCGTGATGGTGGCGATCGGCATCTGGTCGCACAAGCGCGTCGACAACGTGAGCGATTTCTTCACCGCCGGCGGGAAGATGCCGTGGTGGCTCTCCGGCATCTCGCACCATATGTCGGGCTACAGCGCGGTGATGTTCACGGGCTACGCGGGCATCGCCTACACCTACGGCGTGACCTCGTTCGTCACCTGGTCCTTTCCGATCGCCCTGGGCATCGCCGTCGGATCGAAGCTGTTCGCTCCGCGGATCAACCGGCTGCGCTCACGGCTCCATGTGGCCTCCCCTCTGGAGTACCTGAAGAACCGGTACGACCTGAAGACGCAGCAGGCGCTGGCCTGGTCCGGGATGCTGCTGAAGATCGTGGACGTCGGTGCGAAGTGGGCGGCGATCGCGACGCTGCTGTCGGTGTTCACCGGGATCTCGCTGAACCAGGGGATCCTGATCACCGGTTGCATCACGGCGGTGTACTGCACGATCGGCGGGCTGTGGGCGGACGCGCTGACGGAGTTGGGGCAGTTCATCATCCAACTCCTGGCCGGCATCGCGATGTTCGTGGCCGTCGTCGTGGAACTGGACGACAAGGGCATCGGATTCCTCGGCGCCTGGGACGAGCCGGAGCTCCAGGGCCACGGTGAGCCGCTGGTGGGGCCGTACGGGACCGTCTTCCTTCTCGCCTTCCTCTTCATCAAGCTGTTCGAGTACAACGGCGGCATGCTCAACCAGGCGCAGCGGTACATGGCTACGCCGAACGCGAAGGAGGCGGAGCGGTCGGCCCGGCTGTCGGCGATTCTGTGGCTGGTCTGGCCGCTGGTGCTGTTCTTCCCGATGTGGATGTCGCCGCTGCTGGTGGAGTCGCAGAAGCCGGACGGCTCGGACTCCTACGGCCTGATGACGGAACAGCTGCTCCCGCACGGCCTGTTGGGCCTGGTGATCGTCGGCTTCTTCTCCCACACCATGGCGATGTGCTCCTCCGACGCCAACGCCATCGCGGCGGTCTTCACGCGGGACTGTGCGCCGGTGATCTGGCGGCGGGCGCGGAGCTGGAGCCAGGGGCAGGGGCTGCGGGTGGCCCGGGTGACGACCGTGGTCTTCCTCGGCCTGTCGATGGCGGCGGCGACGCAGGTCAACTCGCCGACGTTCGGGGACATCATCACGGTGGTCATCAAGTGGGTGGCCGGTCTCATGGGTCCGATGGCGATCCCGATGATGCTGGGTCTGCTGCGGCCGTTCCGCCGCTCGGGTCCGACGGCGGCGCTGACGTCGTGGTCGATGGGACTGCTGGCGTTCTGGCTGGTGAACTACCCGATCCACTGGAACGTGGAGGGTGGGGTGCCGCTGCAGTACCAGGTGTCCATCCCGCTCGCCGTGTCCCTGGTGCTGTACATCCTGATCGGCTATGTGAAGCCGGAGGACACTCCGGAGCGGCTGGCGATCATCGACAAGGTCAACTCGGACGACGACGGATCGGCCGCCGCGGCGGTCCCGGCTCCGGCCGGCCCCCTGGACGAGGTGGCTCAGCCGCGCGGATAGCGGGCGAGCCAGCCCGGCGACGACCCCGCCGGGCCGTGCAGGGCCGGGCCCTGGGTCATCTCCATCGCGAAGTCGTCGGCCAGCTCCAGGATCGTGGGGCGGCCCTCAAGCTCGGCCAGCCAGGCCGGGGGGAGGGCCGTCTCGCCGTGCAGGGCGCCCAGGAGACCGCCGGTCAGCGCGCCCGTCGCGCCCGAGGGGCCGTCGTGGTTGACCGCCAGGCACAGACCGTGGCGGACGTCCTCGCCCACCAGAGCGCAGTACACGGCCACCGCCAGTACGCCCTCCGCCGTACCCTCACCCAGCAGTTCCTCGACCCGGGCCGGGGTCGGCATCCCCTGTCGCACCGCTCCCAGCGCATGCTGGAGCGCGTCCGAGACGGGCTGATGCCCGGGGCGGGCGGCCAGCAGCGCCAGCGCCCGCTGCACGGCCCCGTCGAGACTCTCGCCGCAGGCCAAGGTGTGCACGATGACGGCATACGCGCCCGCCGAGAGGTAACCCACCGGGTGGCCGTGCGTCTGCGCCGCGCACTCGATCGCCAGCTGGGCCACCAGTTGGGGCTCCCAGCCGACCAGGAGCCCGAAGGGTGCCGAGCGCGCCGCCGCCTCCGGCCCCGCCTCACCCAGGTTCTTCGGCGCGTCCAGCGTGCCCATGATCCCGTCGCCGAAGCCGATCAGCAGCGATCGGGAGGGGTCGCGCCGGGCGTACAGCCACTCCTCGCGAGCCAGCCAGCCGTCTTCCTTGCGCCGCTCGTCGGGGCCCCAGTCGCGTTGGGTGGCCGCCCACCGCAGGTACGCCCGGTGCAGATCCGTCGGCGGATGCCAGGCGCCCGTGTCCCGCCGGACCTGGGCCCGTATGAGCCCGTCGACGGAGAAGAGGGTGAGCTGGGTGAGGTGCGTCACGGCACCCCGCCGCCCGTACCCGAGCCCCAGAGCGACCAGGCCCTCGACGCCGTACGCCTCCCTGATCTCCTCCAGGCTCAGCCCGTCCACGGGCGCGCCCAGCGCATCGCCCACGGCAGCACCGAGCATCGTTCCGCGCACCCGGCTACGGAAGTCCTGCTGCTCGGAGCGGCCCCAGACGGCGCCCGTTGTCGCACCCACGTCCAGCACTGTAATCGACCAGGAACGGTCGGTTCAGGGGGCGGAATGGTATGCGGAGTGTGCGGTGAGTGGCCGTTATTGAGCCTGGGTGTTCGGTTTCACCCGTACCACGTGACGTTGCAGACGTAGACGCACTCATGGCGTGGCACGGCGAGAAAGCTGAGGAATCCGCGGCCCCCGAAGACGTCGAACTCTCGCAGTCCGCCCTCCCGGTCCACGGGCCTGCCCACGCGCACGGAGTCATGACCGAGGGCGGCGAGCTCCGTGGCAAGCCGCTCCACCTCCGCCACCACGCCGGCCGGAAGCCCTCCGGTCACATACTCGGCACTCGGGTTGTAGTCCCAGGACCAGGCGGAGGTCACAGCCCGGCCTCGGATTCGGCCGCCTCCCGGATCGCGTGGATCTCGGCCATGGCCTCGGACGGGTCCTGCTCGCCGGCGTCCACGATGCGCTCCAGTTCGCGCAGCCGCGCGGCACGCGCCGGGTGACGTTCGATCGCGACGAACACGGCCCAGGAATGTACGAAGGCGCGGAGGGGAGCGAGGCTCTTGGTCTGCTGGGCGTTGGTCGTTGCCTCGAACAGATGCTGGGTGAGCGCCGGAAGCCTGCTGGGCGCGATCCTCCCGACCGCGCTCCGAAGCGCGTCGGGGGTCAGCTCAGGCATCGGGATCAGCGGCCCGTACGGGCCGTCGCTCTGAGCACTCACGGTGACCTCCGGTGCTGGTGTTCCGCTCCTCGTACGGTACCGGCGGAGACTTCGCGGTGCCGCAGGTACGGCGCGGACCACATGACTCGCCTCCGGCATGGTTACGCCGCACTCCGCTCTGTTGCCTCGGTCGGGCGGCAGTCGCGGCATCTGCCCGGGTGGGGGGAGCGGAAGGCGCGGTCACAGGCGTCGCAGGTCTGGAGGGGGGCCGGGCGGAGGGGTTCCGGGGCGGTCGGGAGGTGTGGTGGAAGGAGGTCGGTCAGGCGGCGGGCCAGGAAGGCCGCCGGGTGGCGGATGGGTTCCTGGGGCAGGCCGGACGTCAGGGTGTGTTGTACGGCCGTGGCGGGCACTCCTCGTTCCAGCCAGGCCTCCACCGCCGGAGCCAGGCGGTACACGTCCCGTTCCGTCAGCAGCAGGCGGGCGTCCTGAGCGCGCAGGCCGGCGAGGAGGTCGGCGGCGGGCCGTGGGGTTGCCGTCGGGCGGGGTTCCGGCTCCGCCGCTGCCCTGAGCGTCGTACGCCTCGGCAAGTTGTACGAGTACGTCCGGGTCACGAATCGGCCCGATTGAAGACGCTCCTTGATGCGTGCGAGGTACCCGTGGTGCTCCAACTCCCGCAGCGCCGCGGCGATCCGGATCTCGCCCTCGGGGAACTTCCCTGTCAGCACCTTGATCCCGATGGGGGTTCCCTCGGGCAGCGACTGGATGTGCACCGCCAGGCCGATCGCCGTCAGGGACAGGTCCGGGTGCTGGGCGAGGTGGTTGCCGACCACGGTGAAGTTGTCGTGATGGGTTTCGTTCACGTGCGTGACGCCGGAGTGGGAACGGCCGGACTTGGCGCGCGGGTGCCCGCTAGGCTTCTGGTCAGTCATCGGGAAGCTTCCTTCTTCCTCGGTGATCAGGCCCTCGCACTGGGATGCCAGTCCCGGCGAGGGCCGATGCATGTCTGCAGTTGTTGCGGCTGAGGCTGCACCATGAAGTCCCCGCCACGCCAATCGAGTTGGGCGTTTTCACCCTCGTGGGTGATCGCCGCGGGCGGTGGGGGCTGGTTGGGTTCTTTCCCCGGTTCTTTGGTCTTTGCGTCGGGACCGACCGGGTCGTGGGTTCCCGCGATCCAGGGCCACGGCGTCGGCAACCGGGTCGGGGATCTGCGGGACCCGGGCGAGTCGGGAACCTCAACACGTCGGGAGGGAAGCCGGTGGAGGACGAGGAGGCCGAGGCCGTACTCAAGACGGTCGGGCGGCAGATCAAGTTGTGGCGGGAGGCCGCCGGGCTGAGGCAGACCGAGCTCGGGGACGCGATCGGGTACAGCGAGGACATGGTCTCCGCGGTGGAGCGGGGGGTGCGGATCCCGAAGCCCGACTTCCTGGACAAGACCGACAAAGTGACCGGGGCGGGCGGCAAGGTCTCGGCCATGAGGAAGGACGTGGAGGAGGCCCGGTATCCGAAGAACGTGCGGGACCTGACGAAGCTGGAGGACGACTCCGTGGAGATGGGCGCCTATACCGCCCTTCACATCCACGGTCTGCTCCAGACTCCGGAGTACGCACGTGCGTTGTTCGACACGCGGCGGCCCTCGTACACGGAGGAGGAGGTCGACCGGCTCGTCGCCGCACGCATGGCGCGCAAGGCAGTCTTCGAGCGAGTGCCCCCGCCGTTCCTCCACTTCGTCCAGGAAGAGGCCACGCTGACGAGGCCGGTCGGAGGCAGGATGGTGCTGCGGCAGCAGCTCGAACACCTTTTGGAGGTCGGCAAGTTGCGGAACGTGGAGATCCAAGTGATGCCCACCAGCCGAGCGGAGCACGCGTATGTGACCGGCTCGTTCCGCGTGCTGAAGCTTCGGGACGGCAAGACCCTGGGGTACCTGGCGGCGGAGCTGTACAGCCGAGTGATCAGTGATCCCCGGGATGCCCAGGTCGTGGAGATGCGCTATGGGATGATCCGGGCGCAGGCCCTCTCCCCCCGGGAGTCGCTGGCCTTCATCGAGAAACTTCTGGGAGAAGAGACGTGACCAGCACCGCACTGGCGTGGTTCAAGAGCAGCTACAGCAGTGGCGACGACCCCGACTGCGTCGAGGTCGCCATATCCCCCACCGCCCCCGCCATCCACGTACGCGACTCCAAGGACACCACCGTCGGCCGGCTCACCTTCACCGACGACGCCTGGTCCGCGTTCCTCGACGGCTACTCCGCGTAACGCACCCTCATCGCGTCCCGCGCGGCGCGCGCCCTGGGCAGTACGAGGACCGGGGGGCCGCCCGAGAGGCGCAGCACCTCGGCGACCACCGGCTCGGCCATGACCCCGCGGTCGGCGAGCAGCCCGCGCGCCTCCGCCTCCGTGAAGGGGCTGAGCCGCAGATCGGCCATGAAGTCGGCGAACCCGCCCCAGCGGCCGGTGTCGAAGGGGCGCTGTCCGGAGGTCACCACGACGACGTTGGCGGGGAGTTCGCCGTACCGGTCGGTGCTCATCAGTGCGTGCAGCCAGCCGTCGAGGAAGGTTCCGGTGCGCTCGTAGGTGTCGAAGAAGGGAATCAGCCAGGGTGCCGCGGCCGCGGCGGCGATGTCGCCAGCTCGTCCAGGAACTTGGGGGTGAGGACCCGCTCCGGGGCGAGCACCAGTTGCAGGTCCTCCTGGTTGCGGAAGCGTTCGCCGAGGCGGGCCTTCAAGCGCGCCGCGCCCTCCGCCGGCCGGTCGGAGTCGACGGCGCCCACGAAGGGTCCGGCCACCGGGACCGCCAGGCCCAGGCCCGCCATGCCGAGCCGGTCCGCCGTCGAGGCCAGCGGGGAGGGGCCTTCCGGCGCGGGTTCCAGGGCGGCGACCTCGGCCTCCGCCTCATGGCGCCGTTCGCACTCCGCCTCACCCCCGCAATGGCCCAACTCGCGGTTCCCAGAGGGGCGTTCTGGATCACGCCGTCCCGCAGAGGGAAGATGGCCGTCATGTCATCCACACCCCCACGCGGCGCACTCCGCCTCACCGCCACCCTGCTCACCGCGAGCGTCGCGCTCTACATGGCGCTGGTCGCCTTCGGGAACATCACGGACTTCGGGACGAACCAGCAGTTCGTCCAGCATGTCCTCGCGATGGACACCACGTTCAAGGACGACGACCTGATGTGGAGAGCCGTCACCAGCAAGGGACTTCAGGACACCGCGTACGTCGCGATCATCGTCTGGGAGACCCTCGCCGCGCTCGTCCTCATATACGGCACCTGGCTCTGGGCCCGCCAGGGCGACCGGAGCGCCCGGCGCTTCTCCACCTACGGCCTGCTCATGGTCATGCTGCTGTTCGGGGCCGGGTTCATCGCGATCGGCGGTGAGTGGTTCGCGATGTGGCAGTCCGGGGACTGGAACGGTCTTGACGCGGCGACCAGGGTCTTCGTGTTCAGCGGGATCGTGCTGATCGTCAACCATCTGCCGGCCGCGTCCGACACGTAACTAGTCGTCCGAGCTCCTGCGGCTCCGGCTCGACCCCTTGTTGGACCGCATCAGGATCGCCAGCAGCTCGCCCGCGCCCCGCGTCACGGCGGCCACCACGCGCGCCCAGCGCGGGGCGGTGCCCCGGCTCGCCCACACGACACAGACGCAGCCTCCGACGACCAGCGCCAGAAGCACCAAGAGGATCAGTACGCCCACGCTCACGGTTCCCCGTCTCCCTCGTTGCCTACTCGACGACCGTCACGGTCGTCCCCGCCGTCCCGAACGCCCACAGCGCCGAGCCGTCCGCCGCCTTCATCCGGATACCGCCCGTCAGGGCCCCGGCCTCGGGCGGGGGCGGTGACGAGCCGTCCACGGCGTTGGAGAAGGCTATGTTCACGCCGGACTGCGCGGCGAAGTACACCACATGCTCGATCGCCACCCCGTCCGAGCCCTTGGTCGCCGCTGCCCGCGTCCCGACCTCGTAGCTCCCCGGCTCGGGGTCGACCGTGCCCGGCCACACCGTGATGGTGCGGCGCGTGGCCTCGCTCCCGTCCACCAGCCACACCCGCTTCTGGCCGAGCGAGTAGACGATCCGGCGGCCCGTGCCCGAGCCGTCCGGCACCCGGGCCGGCTTCGCGGACTCGGCCGGCTTGGGACTCGCCGTGGCGGAGGCGCTCGGCGGGGTGGCCGTGGCCGTGGGCTTCGCGCCCTTGTCCGCCTGTACGGCGAGGGCGACGACCACGGCTGTCGCCCCTACCGTCAGAGCGGTCACCCATACCTTCGGGGCAGGCACGGCACGGATCTCCTCAGCTCACCGACAGGGTCGGATCATCGTACTGTGACGCTCCCCACGGGTTACTCCAGCACCGGAAGCAGCTCCGGCAGATGCCCGTCCGACACCGCCGCCGCCCGCTGCCGCTCCTCCGGGACCTCGCCGTACAGCGTGGTGCGGGGCCTGGCCGGACGCCCTGCCGCGTCCGCGACCGCGATCAGGTCCTTGACCGACTTGTAGGAGCCGTAGGAGGAGCCCGCCATCCGGGAGATCGTCTCCTCCATCAGCGTGCCGCCCAGGTCGTTCGCGCCCGAGCGCAGCATCTCCGCCGCGCCCTCCGCGCCGAGCTTCACCCAACTCGTCTGGATGTTGGGGATCCACGGGTGCAGGAGCAGCCGCGCCATCGCCGTCACCGCCCTGTTGTCCCGGATCGTCGGGCCCGGCCGCGCGATTCCGGCCAGGTACACCGGGGCGTTGGTGTGGATGAACGGCAGTGTCACGAACTCCGTGAAACCGCCCGTGCGTTGCTGGATGTCCGCCAGCGTCCTCAAATGCCCCAGCCAGTGGCGCGGCTGGTCGACATGGCCGTACATCATCGTCGAGGACGAACGGATGCCCAGCTCGTGCGCCGTCGTGATCACCTCGATCCAGGTGGCCGTGGGCAGCTTGCCCTTGGTCAGGATCCAGCGGACCTCGTCGTCGAGGATCTCGGCGGCGGTGCCGGGGATGGAGTCAAGGCCGGCCTCCTTCGCCGCCGTCAGCCACTCGCGGATCGAAAGACCCGTCCTGCTCGCGCCGTTGACGACCTCCATGGGAGAGAAGGCGTGCACATGCATCCCCGGCACCCGCGCCTTCACCGCCCGCGCGATGTCGAAGTACGCCGTCCCCGGCAGGTCGGGGTGGATGCCGCCCTGCATGCAGACCTCCACCGCGCCCACCTCCCACGCCTGCTGGGCCCGGTCCGCCACCTGCTCCAGCGAGAGCGTGTACGCGTCCGCGTCCGTCCGCCGCTGCGCGAACGCGCAGAACCGGCAGCCCGTGTAGCAGACGTTGGTGAAGTTGATGTTCCGCGTGACGATGTACGTCACGTCGTCGCCGACGGCTGTCCTGCGGACGTCGTCCGCGATCCGCGTCAACGCGTCCAGCGCCGGGCCGTCCGCGTGCAGCAGCGCCAGCGCCTCCTCGTCGGTCAGCTTCGTCGGATCGTCCGCCGCCGTCCTCAGAGCCGTCCGTACGTCCGTGTCGACGCGCTCCGGCGCCATCCCGGGCGCCGCCGCCTCGCGCAGGGCGCCCCAGTCGCCGTACACCTCGTCGAAGTCGTCGCGGCGGTCGGACGTACGGCCCTCGGTGTCGATCGTGGTGTGCAGATCCGTACGGCCCGACGCATCGAAGGCCTCCTCCGGCTCCTGCCACGCGTGCCCTTCCGGAAGGACACCGGGACGCGCGAGACCCGTCTCCGGGTCCGCCAGCGCCGCCACATGCGGACGCAGCCGCGGATCCAGCCAGGGCTCCCCGCGCCGCACGAACTCCGGGTACACGCAGAGGCGTTCGCGCAGTGCGAAGCCGGCCGCCGCCGAGCGCTCGGTGAGCTCCTCGATCTGCGGCCAGGGGCGCTCGGGGTTGACGTGGTCGATGGTCAGCGGGGAGACCCCGCCCCAGTCGTCGATCCCGGCGCCGATGAGCCGCTCGTACTCGGAGTCGACGAGGTTGGGTGGGGCCTGGAGGCAGCCGCTCGGCCCCATGATGTGCCGGGCGACCGCCACCGTGGCCACCAGCTCGTCCAGTTCCGCGTCCGGCATGCCCCGCATCGCCGTGTCCGGCTTGGCGCGGAAGTTCTGGATGATCAGTTCCTGGATGCCGTGATAGGCGCGGGAGATCTTCCGGAGCGCGAAGAGGGACTCGGCGCGCTCCTCGTACGTCTCCCCGATCCCGATCAGGAGTCCGGAGGTGAAGGGGACCGAGGACCGGCCCGCGTCCTCCAACACCCGCAGCCGTACGGACGGTTCCTTGTCGGGGGAGCCGTAGTGGGGGCCGCCGGGCTCGGACCACAGGCGAGTGGCCGTCGTCTCCAGCATCATGCCCATGGAGGGCGCGACGGGCTTCAGCCGCTGGAAGTCGGTCCACGACATGACCCCCGGATTGAGATGGGGCAGCAGGCCCGTCTCCTCCAGGATGCGGATGGAGATGGCGCGGACGTACGCGATGGTGTCGTCGTAGCCGTGCGCGTCCAGCCACTCCCGGGCCTCCGGCCAGCGCTCCTCCGGCTTGTCGCCGAGGGTGATCAGCGCTTCCTTGCAGCCGAGCGCGGCGCCCTTGCGGGCGATGTCGAGGGCCTCGTCCGGGGACATGAACATCCCGTGTCCGGCCCGGCGCAGCTTGCCGGGCACGGTCACGAAGGTGCAGTAGTGGCACTTGTCCCGGCACAGCCGGGTCAGCGGGATGAAGACGCTCTTCGAGTACGTGATGACCCCGGGGCGGCCCGCCGCTTCGAGCCCGGCGTCCCGGACCCGGGCGGCGGACGCGGCGAGGTCGTCGAGGGCCTCCCCGCGGGCCTGGAGGAGGACGGCCGCCTCGGTGACATCGAGGGCGACGCCGTCCCGGGCCCGTTTCAGGGCGCGACGCATGGAGTTCTCGGTCGGGCCGGATCCGGGGGTCACCGAAGTCGTCATCCTTCGAGCATACGGTCGAGCTGATCAGGTCATCCGAGGTAGGCGGCGAGATCGTCCAACGCCCGCAGCACCCCGCTCTCCCCGGCCGGTGGCAACTGCGCCACGACCTCCTCGATGCCGAGGTCCGCGTAGTGCGCGAGCTTTCCGGGGGTGGGGGAGATGGCGTACGGCACGATCTGGAGCGCGGAGGGGTCGCGGCCCGCCTCGGTCCAGGCGGCACGGAGCGCCGGCAGGGTCTCGGTCAGTCCGCGGCCGCCGATGGGCATCCAGCCGTCGGCGTACTCGCAGATGTGGCAGAAGAGCTTGGGCCCGGCGGCGCCGCCGACGAGTGTGCGGGGTCCGACGACCGGGCCCCGCGGCTTCTGTACCGGCTTGGGGTAGGCGTAGGAGGCCCGTACGCTCCCGAACTCGCCCTCGTACGCGGTCGGTTCCTCCGCCCACAGGGCACGCATCAACGCCATCCGGTCCCGGACGAGTTCCCGCCGGGTGCGCCACTCGACGCCGTGGTCGGCGGCCTCCTCCACGTTCCAGCCGAAGCCGAGGCCCAGGGTGAAACGCCCGTCGGAGAGATGGTCGACGGTCGCGATCTGCTTGGCGAGGCTCACCGGGTCGTGCTGAGCGACCAGCGTGATACCGGTGCCGAGGCCGAGGCGCTCGGTCACGGCGGCGGCCTGGCCGAGCGCGACGAAGGGGTCGAGGGTACGGACGTACTCGGGCGGCAGCTCGCCGCCGGCCGGGTACGGGGTGGTCCGCTCGACGGGGATGTGGGTGTGCTCGGGCAGATACAGCCCGGCGAACCCACGCTGCTCCAGCTCACGGGCGAGCCGGGTCGGGGTGATCGTCTCGTCGGTGAGGAAGATCGTGACGGAGAGTCGCATGTCCCATCTGTACCGGGGGTGGTGCCAAATGTCGATACCGACTGGTCGGCATCTGCGGTGGGGTCTGCTCGATGCCCGCCGATCCCCTTCTCTTCCTTACGAGTTCATGCCGTCGGGGAAGACTCCCGGGCATGTGTGATGACGACGCAAGGCTCGGAAGACGCGCCCTGTTCGTGACGGGCGCCGCGGCTGCGCTTACGTTGGGGAGCGTGACCTTCGCGAGAGGGGCGGACGACATGCACCACACCGAGACCCGTACGGTACGCGGGACTCTGCCCCCCGGCTCGCCCGATTTCGTGTACGTCCCCGTCGAAGTACCCGACGGGGTGAGGGAGATCAGGGTCTCCTACACCTACGACCGCCCGGCCGTCCCGGCCGGCACCCCCGGCAACGCCCTCGACATCGGCATCTTCGACGAACGCGGCACCGACCTGGGCGGCAAGGGTTTCCGCGGCTGGTCCGGCGGCGCCCGCACCGAGTTCTTCCTCCGCGCCGACGACGCGACCCCCGCGTACATCCCCGGCCCGGTCAACGAGGGCACCTGGCACATCGTCCTCGGCCCTTACACCGTCGCCCCGCAGGGCCTGAGCTACGAGCTCACGATCACTCTCCTCTACGGCGAGCAGGGCGCCGTCACCCAACCCGGGTACCCGCCCCAGCGGGCCAAGGGGCGCGGCCGGGACTGGTACCGCGGTGACTGCCATCTGCACTCCTGGTACTCCGACGGCCGCCGCACCCCCGCCGAGATCGCCGAGCTGGCCCGGGCCGCGGGCCTGGACTTCATCAACAGCTCCGAGCACAACACGCACTCCGCGCACGCCCACTGGGCCGATGTCGCCGGCGACGACCTGCTGGTGATGCTGGGCGAGGAGGTCACCACCCGCAACGGCCACGTCCTGGCCCTCGGCACGGATCCCGGCACCTTCGTCGACTGGCGCTACCGGGCCCGCGACAACCGCTTCGGCAAGTTCGCGCGCCAGATCCGCAGGTCCGGCGGCCTGGTCGTACCGGCCCATCCGCACGCCACCTGCATCGGCTGCAACTGGAAGTTCGGCTTCGGTGAGGCGGACGCGGTCGAGGTGTGGAACGGGCCCTACACCCCCGACGACGAGGTGGCGCTGGCCGACTGGGACGGGATGCTGGTGGCGTCGGTACGGGAAGGGCGGTCCTGGATCCCGGCCATGGGCAACAGCGACGCGCACCGGGCCCCTGACCCCGTGGGCTCACCGCAGACGGTGGTGCTCGCCGATGACCTGACCCGGGAGGCCGTCCAGGAGGGCATTCGGGCGGGGCGGTCGTATGTCGCGGAGTCCAAGAACGTGTCCCTGGCCTTCACGGCGTCGGGTGGGCGGGGCGAGCATGCCGGCATCGGTGAGCGGTTGCGGGTGGCCCGGGACACTCCGGTCACGGTCCGTCTGGAGGCGACCGGGGCACCTCGCTGCACGGTGCGGTTCGTGACGGATCAGGGGGTCCTGTTCACGAGTTCTCCGTTGCCGGTGACGGGTGCGGGGGTGGTGGAGTGGCGGACGACGCCTTCGTATGCGGCCTATGTGCGGGCGGAGTTGCGGCACGAGGCGGTGATGGCGCCGCTGCCGGGGGCGCTGGCGGCTTTCACGAATCCGATCTTTCTGGGGCGGGATTGATCGTTTTCGGCTGCGGGGCGGTGGGGGCTGGTCGCGCAGTTCCCCGCGCCCCTGGGGAGTTGGCGGCGCCGTCAGTCGGTCCTTGAAGCCCAACCGGACCGGCAGCGCCCTGGAGGGGCGGGGGGAACTGCGCGATCAGCCACGACGGAGCCGCGGACGACCGACGGCATATCGCGGCACTTCCAGCGGAGCGCTCAGCACACCAGGTCGACCACGACGGCCGCGTGATCGGAGGGCCAGACCCCGTCCACGGGCCGGTCACCGGCTCGCCGTACCTCCCGTACGGATCCCGGGCCGCCGAGATGGACGTAGTCGATCCGCGCCCCCTGCCGTGGGCCGTCCGGGGTGTAGGGGAGCTCCGGGTGCCAGTCCCAGGTCGCCGAGGGGGCCGCCGAATCCGGCCAGGCGTCACGGAAGTGGCGCCGGAACAGGCGCAGTTCCTCGGAGTCCGGCTCGGCGTTGAAGTCTCCGGTGACGATCACGGTGCCGTCCCGGTGGGCGAACTCGGCGAGTGCGGCGGCCTGTTGGCGGCGTACGGCGGAGGCGGCCGGGGCGGATGCCAGGTGGGCGGTGAAGAAGTGCGCCGGGCCCGTCCGCGCGTACAGAGCGAGCCGACCGTCATCGAGCTCGGGCGGCGCGGGCAGCCGTAGGACCTCCGTCGTCCGCACCGGCCACCGGCTCAGCACCGCGGCGCCGATGTCCACGGGCGCGTCCCCGATCCGTCGCCGCCACCGCTCCGGCGCCGGGGAGGCCGCCCAGGTCCAGTGCAGGCCCAGCTCCCCCGCCAGCCATTCCGCGAGGTTCTCCCCGTCGGCGGCCCACACCTCCTGCAGGCCCACGAGGTCGGGCCGCAGCTCCCGCAGCACGGAGCGGATCGCCTTCTGCCGCTCGCGCCAAGGCCCGAACCGCCACCACAGGTTCCAGGTCACCACGCGCACGGCCACCCACCCCTCGGTCATGGCACCGTCAAGGCGTCCATTAAAGGGGAGCGGTGCGGCCTCGCATTGACGGCCCCGCAAAGCATTTGTGAACGCGACTCGTCATACGGCATGCAGGGCAGGCGTATGATGGCAGCATGACGGTGAACATGACGATGAGCCTGCCCGACGATGTCGCCGCCTTCGTGAGATCCAAGGGCAATGCCTCCGCGTACACGGCCCGGATACTGCGCCGGCAAATGCTGTCCGAGGAGCTGGAGCGGTCCGCGCGGGTGCGGGCCGAAGCCGGGATCGTGACGACGGTCGGCGAGCCGGACGAAACCGAGGAAGAGACCTTGGAGCGGTGGGGCCGGGTGGCAGGCCGGTGAAGCGCGGGCACGTTTACGAGCTGTCCTTCGCCGGCGGGCCCGCACACGTCCTGGTGGTCTCGTCCGACGCCCTCAACGCCCAGAACAAGTCCGCGACGTGCGTGCTGATCTATCCGCAGCAAGTACGCGAAGCCACGCTCGTGGACATTCCGGTCGACTCACCCTCGGCGGGCACGATCGTGCTCGGCGAGTTCCGCACGATGGCCGCTCCCCTCTTCACGGACGACCTGGGGCCCGTCGACGAGCGCGTCATAGAAGCCGTCGAGATCGGACTCCGCGCCGTGTTCGACCTGTAGCCGCCCGCCTCTCTCAGCCCGGCCAGACGATCGACTGCACCTCGCTGTAGGCGTGCAGCGCGTAGGAGCCGACGTCCCGGCCGACGCCGCTCTTCTTGAAGCCGCCGAACGGCGCCTCCATGTTCCGGCCGACCGTGTTGACGCCCACTCCGCCCGCCCTGAGCCGGCGGGCGACGCGGAAGGCTCTCGCCACGTCCGCGGACCAGACGTAGTCGATCAGTCCGTAGTCGGAGTCGTTGGCGAGGGCGACGCCTTCGTCCTCCTCGTCGAAGGGGATCACGGACACGACGGGACCGAAGATCTCCTCGCGGGCGACGGTCATGTCGTTGGTGCAGTCGGCGAGGAGGGTGGGCGAGACATAGAACCCCTGGGCCGGCGGGGGCCGTTCACCACCCGCCACGACCACCGCTCCCTCCTTGCGGCCGGCCTCGATGTACGACTCCACCCGCTCCCGGTGCGCCGCCGAGATCACCGGCCCGACGACCGTGTCCGGCTCCCGGGGATCGCCGACCTTCAACCGGCGGGCGCAGACCGCCAGTTGCTCGACAAGACGGTCGTACACACCCCGCTGCGCCAGCACCCGCGTCGGCGCCGTGCAGATCTGCCCGCTGTAGAAGGAGAACGTCGTCCCGATCCCGGCCACCGCCGAGCCGATGTCCGCGTCGTCGAGGACGAGCGCCGCGCCCTTCCCGCCGAGCTCCATCAGCTGGCGTTTCATGTCGCGCCCGCACACCTCGGCGATACGGCGTCCGACGGCCGTGGAGCCGGTGAAGCTGACCATGTCGACGTCCCCGGAGGAGACCACCGCCTCCCCGACCTCCACCGAGGCACCGGAGACCACGTTCACCACCCCGGGCGGCACCCCGGCCGCTTCCAGGGCCTCCGCCATCCGGTAGACGGACAGCGGGTCCTGCGGAGCCGGCTTCACCACCACGGTGTTGCCCATCGCCAGTGCCGGGGCGATCTTGCCCGCGGCATTGGCCCACGGGTTGTTGTACGAGGAGATACAGGCGACGACCCCGACCGGCTGCCGCACGGCCAGCGCGCCCATCACACCGGCCCGCCCCATCGGCCCGGCCTCGTTGATCTGCGGCGGGATCGCCCACTCGGCGCTCTCCACGCGCGCGTAGCGCCGGAAACGGGCGGCGGCCACCCCGACCTGCATCCCGCGTGCCGTCGCCGTGGTCGCGCCGGTCTCGGCCTGCGCCAGTTCGGCGTACGGCACCAGCCGGTCCCGGATCAGTTCCGCGGCACGTGCGAGGACCGCGGCCCGCTCCTCGGGCGCCGTGCGCGACCACGCTCCGAAGGCCTCGCGGGCCGCGGCACAGGCCGCGTGCACCTGATCCCGCGAGGCCTCGGGAGCCGAGCCGACGGTCCCCTCGGTCGCCGGGTCGAGGACGTCGTAGAAGCCGCCCTCGGGCTCCACCCATGCCCCGCCGAGGAACAACCGCTGCCTCACCGGGTGCTCACCGTCCGGGTGTCCCGCCCGGACCGCAGCACCTGCCCCGGCACCGCGCCCGTCACCACGTCGTCCCGGATCGCCTCGACCCCGTTGACCCACACGACGCGCACCCCGAGGGCCTTGGAGTCGAGCCGCGGGCTGTCACCCGGCAGGTCGTGCACCAGGGTGGCCGTACCGGCGTCGATGCGTTCCGGGTCGAAGAGCACCAGGTCGGCATGGAACCCCTCCTGCACCCGGCCCCGCTCCCGCAGCCCGAAGAGCCGCGCCGGGTCGTCGGTCAGCATCCGCACGGCCTGCTCAAGACCGGCCAGCTTCCGTCCCCGCAGACAGTCGCCGAGGAAGCGGGTCGTGTACGGCGCCCCGCACATCCGGTCCAGATGCGCCCCCGCGTCCGAGCCGCCCAGCAGGACGTCCTCGTGCTGCCAGGTCCGGGCCCGCAGCGCCCAGGACGCGGGGTCGTTGTCGGGCGGCATGGGCCACAGCACGGTCCGCAGCTCGTCGGCGGCGCAGATGTCGACGAGACAGGCGAACGGGTCCTGCCCGCGCTCGGCCGCGATGTCCCGCACGACCCGCCCGCCGAGCCCACGGTTCGTCTCGCTGTAGGTGTCGCCGATGACGTACCGCCCGAAGTCCGCGAGCCGCCGGAAGACGCCGGCCTCCTTGGACGCGGCGCGCTTCAGCATCTCCGCCCGGACCTCGGGATCCCGGAGCCTGGCGATCCGCTCGGGGACGGGCAGCCCAAGGATCGGCCCCCACCCCGGTATCAGGTTCAGCGCGCAGAAGGTGCCCAGGGACATGTTCATCGGGGTCAGGATCGGCATGGTCAGCGCGACGACCCGCCCGCCCGCCTTCCGGGCCCGCTCGCTCGCCAGCAGTTGCCGCGGCACCCGCTCGGGCACGGAAGCGTCGATCGTCAGCACATTCCAGTTCAGCGGCCGCCCCGCCGCCGCGCTCATCTCCGCGAACAGCTCGATCTCGGCGTCACTGAACTGATCGAGACACCCGGCGACGATCGCCTCGATCTGGGTGCCCTCGTGCTCCCCGACCGCCTTGGACAGCGCGAGCAGCTCCGCGGGCCGCGCATGCCGGGAGGCGACCGGCCGGCCGTCCCCGTCGGAGTGCGTGGACGACTGGGTGGTGGAGAACCCCCAGGCCCCGGCGTCCATGGCGTCGTGCAGCAGCCGGAGCATGGCGTCGAGCTGCTCACCACTCGGCTGCCCCCCGACGGCGTCCGCCCCCATGACATACCGGCGCAGGGCGCAATGCCCCACCATGAACCCGGCGTTGACGGCGATCCGCCCCTCCAGGGCATCCAGGTACTCCCCGAAGGAGTGCCAGCTCCAGGGCGCCCCCTCCTCCAGCGCGACCAGCGACATCCCCTCGACCTTGGACATCATGCGCCGCGTGTAGTCGGCATCGGCGGGCCGGTCGGGATGGAGCGGCGCGAGCGTAAAGCCGCAGTTCCCGGCGGCGACGGTGGTGACTCCGTGGTTGAGGGAGGGGGTGGCGTACGGGTCCCAGAAGAGCTGGGCGTCGTAGTGGGTGTGCGGATCGACGAAGCCGGGGGCGAGGACGAGCCCGGTGGCGTCCTCGGAGGTACGGGCGTCCTCGGTGACACCGGGGGCGATGACGGCGATACGTCCGGCGCGGATGCCCACGTCGGCGGTGTAGGCCGGCGCACCGGTGCCGTCGACGACGGTGGCGCCCTTGACGAGGTGGTCGAGCATCTTCCGGAAACCCCCTTAAGCGGACTGCCGGAAACGGGTGGTCCGGTGGACCGGATCCGTGTCGATCTTCGGAATCACGTGCTCCCCGATGAGCCGGATCGTCTGCAGCGTCTCCTCCTTCGGCACCCCCACCGGAAGCCCGAAGCTCAACTG
Source organism: Streptomyces sp. P17 (assembly GCF_032436805.1). Classification (NCBI taxonomy): domain Bacteria; kingdom Bacillati; phylum Actinomycetota; class Actinomycetes; order Kitasatosporales; family Streptomycetaceae; genus Streptomyces; species Streptomyces sp. P17. The sequence continues at coordinate 102,685 of NZ_JAVRBF010000019.1, forward strand.
ATCCGCCCCCGCCTGCTCCCACCGCTTGCACTGCCGAAGCACCTCGTCCGGATCCCCGCAGATGACGAGCTCCTCCTCGATGAGCACCTCGACGAACTCCTCGGTGTACTCGGGCAGCGTCTCCGGCCACACCGGGAACCCCTCGGGCCGGGGAAACGTGTCGTGGTACCGGAACACCAGCGAGGGCAGATAGTGCAACCCCCCGCTCACAGCGATCCGTACCGCCTCCTCATGCGTGGGCGCGCAGATCGCCGTCGTCGTCACCATCACGTTGTCGTTGACGAAGTCCCCGATCGGCTCCGCGTCCACGATCGCCGTCTTGTACTGCTCCAGCACCCACTCCATGTCGGAGACCTTCTGCACGCTGAACCCCAGCACCCCGAGCCCCTTCTTCGCGGCCATGGAGTACGACGGAGGCGATCCGGCGGCGTACCACATCGCCGGGTGGGACTTGCCGTACGGCTTCGGCAGTACCTTCCGCGGGGGCAGCGACCAGTGCTTGCCCTGGAACCCGACGTACTCGTCCTGGAGCCACATCTTCGGGAACTCGGCGATGGTCTCTTCCCAGATCTCCTTGGTGTGGTTCATGTCGGTGATCCCGGGAAGGAAGCCGAGGATCTCGTGCGAGCCGGCACCCCGTCCGCTGCCGAACTCGAAGCGGTTCTCGGAGAGATGGTCGAGCATGGCCACCTTCTCGGCGACCTTCACCGGGTGGTTGACCTGGGCCAGGGGATTGAAGATCCCCGAGCCGAGATGGATCCGCTCGGTCGCGTGGGCCAGGTAGCCCAGGAACACATCGTTGGCGGAGAGGTGCGAGTACTCCTCCAGGAAGTGGTGCTCGGAGGCCCAGGCGTACTTGAAGCCCGACTTGTCCGCCTGGATGACGTACTCGGTCTCCTCCATCAGCGCCTTGTGCTCGGCGAGCGGATCGGTCTCCGCGCGCTTGCCCACGTATCCCTGTACAAAGAGCCCGAATTCCAAGGCGGTTCACCGTCCCCGGTCTGGATTTCTGATGGTCCGTCAGATCGCTGACTGTGGCACCGTACGCATGAGGCGTCAATAGCTGACGGTCAGTCAGATGACCGAGACGCCGGCCAGCCAGCCGCCGTCGATCACGAACGGCTGGCCGGTGATGTACGAGGAGTCCTCCGAGGTCAGGAAGAGGGCGAGCCGGGCCACCTCCTCGGGCCGCCCGATCCGCCCGAGCGGGACGAGCTTGCGATACAGCCCGTCCAGCGCCCGTGCCGTCTCCTCCGCGTCCGCCGCCGGGTCCAGCTGGGCCGGGTTGGACATCGCGGTGTCGATGGCGCCGGGGCACATGGCGTTGACGCGGATGCCGCGGGGGGCCAGCTCCAGCGCGGCGACCCGGGTGAGCCCGACGATGGCGTGCTTGGTCGCCGCGTACGCCCCGACGGCCGCCATGCCGGTCACCCCGGTGTAGGACGCGGTGTTGACGATCGTGCCGCCGTCCTCCATCTCGGGCGCGACGGTCCGGACGCCGAGGAAGCAGCCGACCTGGTTGACCCGCACAACCTGCATGAACTCGTCGAGGGGGGTGTCGACAAGGGAGTTGAAGCGCAGGATGCCGGCGTTGCTGACGAGCCCGTCGATCCGGCCGTACGCCTCCTTGGCCCGCCGTACGGCCCCCTGCCACTGCGCCTCGTCCCCCACATCCAGGTGGACGAACAGCGCCCCGATCTCCTTGGCGAGCGCCGCCCCCTGGTCGTCGAGCACATCCGCCACGACGACCGACGCCCCTTCCTCGCGGAACAGCCGCGCTTCCTGCTCCCCCTGTCCGCGCGCCGCCCCGGTGACGATGACGACCCGTCCGTCCAGCTTGCCCATGTGCCGACTCCTCACAGGTGGGGACCTACGTCGGCGCCGAACGCCGCGATCTGGTCGATGAGTTCGCTGCGGCCGCGGCTGCGGAACCGCACCTGGATCTGGTCCACGCCCATCGCGCGGTACGCCCGCAGTGACTCGGCGAGCTGCTCGGGGGAGCCGGTGAGCGTGCGGCGGCCGACGTGCCAGGCGGGGGTGCCGATGTAGAGGGGTTCGGCGATGGCGCCGTAGACGAACGGGCCCTGGATCGCCGCGTCCTCGCGGAGTCGCCGGATCCGGGCGATCTGCTGGGGCAGCCGGTCCCGTGGGTCCCCCTGCGGCAGCCATCCGTCCCCCTTGAGCGCGGCCCGGCGCACGGCGGCGGGCGAGGAGCCGCCGACCCAGACGGGGACGCGCTCCTGCGCGGGCCTGGGGAGCTGGCCGAGCCCTTCGAAGTCGTACAGCTTGCCGTGGTGCTCGGGGAACTCCTCGGGCCCGAGCGCGGCACGCAACGCGTCGATGGTCTCGTCGAGTACGGCGCCCCGGTGCCGGAAGTCCACCCCGAGCGCCGTGAACTCCTCCTCCACATGTCCCGCGCCCACCCCGAGGAGCAGGCGCCCGCCGGAGAGGTGGTCGAGGGTGGCGTACTGCTTGGCGGTGAGCAGGGGGTGGCGCAGGCCGACCACGGCTACGTGACTGAGCAGGCGTACGCGTTCGGTGGCGGCGGCGAGGTAGGCGAGGGTGGCGACGGGGTCGTACCAGGCCGTGCTCATCGCGGGCGCGAGGCGGCGCGGGATGGCGACGTGGTCGCAGCTGGCGACGTAGGAGAAGCCGGCGCGGTCCGCCGCGCGAGCTGTCGCCACGAGGTCGTCGGGCCCGGCGCCGGCCTCCCAGGGCTCGGCGTAGAGGGTGCTCTGGGACTGGATCGGGAGCTGGATGCCGTAGGACACGCGTGTGGCGTTCATGCCCCCGGCCACCGCCCGTCGTCCGTGAGCCCCAGCAGGTCAATGGCGTTGCGCCGGACGATCCGCTCGACCACGTCCGCGTCCAGATGCCCCATCTGCGCCTCGCCGACCTCCCGGGACTTCGGCCAGGTCGAGTCGGAGTGCGGGTAGTCGGTCTCGTAGAGCACATTGCCGACGCCGATGGCGTCGAGGTTCCGCAGCCCGAAGGCGTCGTCGAAGAAGCAGCCGTAGACATGGTCGGCGAACAGCTCGGACGGCGGCCGGTGCACCTTGTCGGCGACCCCGCCCCACCCCCGGTTCTCCTCCCACACCACGTCCGCGCGCTCCAGGATGTACGGGATCCACCCGATCTGCCCCTCGGCGTACATGACCTTGAGGTTCGGGAAGCGCTCGAACTTGCCGCTCATCAGCCAGTCGACCATCGAGAAGCAGCAGTTGGCGAAGGTGATGGTGGAGCCGACGGCGGGCGGGGCGTCGGCGCTCGTGGACGGCATCCGGCTGCTGGAGCCGATGTGCATGGCGACGACCGTGCCGGTCTCGTCACAGGCGGCGAGGAAGGGGTCCCAGTCGTCGGTGTGGACGGAGGGGAGTCCGAGATGCGGGGGTATCTCGGAGAAGGCGACGGCCCGGACACCACGGGCGGCGTTGCGCCGTACCTCCGCCGCGGCCAGTTCGGCGTCCCACAGCGGGATGAGGGTGAGCGGTACGAGCCGCCCCCGCGCCTGGGGCCCGCACCACTCCTCCACCATCCAGTCGTTGTAGGCCTGGACGCACAGCAGCCCCAGCTCATGGTCCTGGGCTTCCGTGAAGGTCTGGCCGCAGAAGCGGGGGAAGGTCGGGAAGCAGAGGGCCGACTGGACGTGGTTGACGTCCATGTCGTCGAGGCGGGAGGGGACGTCGTAGGAACCCTTCCGCATCTGCTCGTACGTGATGACTTCGAGCTTGATCTCGTCCCTGCTGTAGCCGACGGCGGTGTCGAGGCGGGTGAGGGGCCGCTGCAGATCCTCGTAGACCCACCAGTCGCCGATCGGGCCGTCGTCACCCTTCTCGCCCATGACCGGCTTGAACCGACCCCCGAGGAAGGTCATTTCCTTCAACGGGGCGCGGACCGTGCGGGGCCCGGTGTCGAGGTACTTCTTCGGGAGCCGGTCCTGCCACACCTGCGGGGGCTCCACGGTGTGGTCGTCGACGGAGATGATCAGCGGGAAGCTCGGATTGGTCTCCATGCGGCCCACGGTAGCGCTGATCTGACGGTCCGTCAGCTATCGGGTTCTGTGCGGAACCGTGCGAAGAGGTTGTGAGGGCCTTGTGGTGTACCGCACGTCTGGCTGTGAGTGCGGTCTCCCACGGCTGACGCATCCGCCATGAACAAGGCAAACTGGCGCCTGGTTGTCATGACGTTCTGCAGGGGGACGGCGATGGACGGTGTACCGCGGGTGCCGGAGCAGAGGCGTGGCGGCCGTGACGGCTCATCCGAGCCGGCGGCGCTGCGCTTCAGCGTGCTCGGCCCGGTGCGCGCCTGGCGCGAGGAGGAGCTGCTCAACACCGGCTCGCCCCAGCAACGCGCCCTGCTCGCGGCCCTGCTGCTGCGCGAGGGCCGCACGGCGACGGCGGCGGAACTGATCGACGCGCTGTGGGGCGAGGAACCGCCGTCCCAGGCGCTGGCGGCGGTACGGACGTACGCGTCCCGGCTGCGCAAGGTCCTGGACCCGGGTGTCCTGGTCAGCGAGTCCGGCGGATACGCGGTGCGGGGCCTGGGGTTCGGCGCCCTGGACCTGTCGATGGCGCAGGAACTGGCGACGGAGGCGGAGAAGGCGCGGGGGGCGGGCGACCTGTGCCATGCGCGGGAGGTCCTGAACCGCGCACTGGCCCTGTGGGACGGCGAACCTCTGGCAGGCGTCCCCGGCCCGTACGCCGAGGCCCAACGGGTCCGCCTGGAGGAGTGGCGGCTCCAGCTCCTGGAGTCCCGCCTGGACATGGACCTGGAACAGGGCTGCCACGCGGAGGCGGTCTCGGAACTGACGGCCCTGACGGCGGCGCACCCGCTCCGGGAACGCCTGCGTGAGCTGCTGATGCTGGCCCTGTACCGCAGCGGGCGCCAGGCGGAGGCGCTGGCGGTGTACGCGGACACGCGGCGCCTGCTGGCGGACGAACTGGGCGTGGACCCCCGTCCGGGGTTGAGCGAGCTCCAGCAGCGCATCCTCCAGGCGGACCCGGGCCTGGCGGAACCGTCGGCACCGCTGGCGGAGCCTTCGACGGTCCCGGTCCGCCCGGCCCAGCTCCCGGCGACGGTCCCCGACTTCACGGGCCGCGCGTCGTTCGTCTCCGAGCTGAGCGAGGTGCTCGCGTCGGCGGAGGGCCGCGTGATGGCGGTGTCGGCGCTGGCGGGGATCGGGGGCGTCGGCAAGACGACCCTTGCGGTCCATGTGGCCCACCAGTCCCGTTCGGCCTTCCCGGACGGCCAGCTGTACGTGGACCTCCAGGGCGCGGGCGCGAGGGCGGCGGACCCGGAGACGGTACTGGGGGCATTTCTGAGGGCCCTGGGCACGGCGGACTCCGCGATCCCGGACTCCCTGGAGGAGCGGGCGGCGCTGTACCGCTCGGTGCTGGACGGGCGCCGGGTGCTGGTGCTGCTGGACAACGCGCGGGATGCGGCGCAGGTGAGGCCCTTGCTGCCGGGGACGTCGGGCTGCGCGGCGCTGGTGACGTCGCGGGTGCGGATGGTGGACCTGGCGGGGGCGCACCTGGTGGACCTGGACGTGATGTCACCGGACGAAGCGTTGTCCCTGTTCACGAAGATCGTGGGCGAGGAGCGAGTGGCCTCGGAACGGGAAGCGGCCCTGGACGTGGTCGCGGCCTGCGGTTTCCTGCCCCTTGCGATCCGCATCGCGGCATCCCGCCTGGCGGCCCGGCGCACCTGGACGGTCTCGGTACTGGCGGCCAAGCTGGCGGACGAACGGCGGCGGCTGGACGAACTCCAGGCGGGCGATCTGGCGGTGAAGGCGACGTTCGAGCTGGGGTACGGCCAGCTGGAGCCGTCCCAGGCACGGGCGTTCCGGCTGCTGGGCCTGGCGGACGGTCCGGATATCTCACTGGCGGCGGCTGCGGCGGTCCTGGATCTTCCGGTGGAGGAGACGGAGGACTTGCTGGAGGCCCTGGTCGACACGTCGCTGCTGGAATCCGCGGCGCCTGGCCGGTATCGGTTCCATGATCTGGTCCGGCTCTACGCGCGTGCTTGTGCGGAGCGGGACGAGTGGCCGCCCAGTCAGCGGCGTGCCGCCCTGAGCCGCCTCCTGGACTTCTACCTGGGCACCGCGGCGGGGGGTTACGCGATGGAGCGGCCCGGAGACCGGCTGGTGGACCACCTCCACGCCACCGGGCCGGTTGGCCTGAGCTTCCCCGACCGGCAGGCCGCGCGGGACTGGCTGTACTCCGAGGCGGTACCGCTGCTCGCCTGTGCCCGGCAGTCCGCCGAGGGCAGCACCCTGCGCCGTGCGGTGGACCTGCTGTGGGCATCCGTCGACCTGGCCGAGTCGGGGGCCAACTCGAAGGAGTACGAAGCCGCCGCCACGGTGCTGCGGGACGCCGCGCGTGCCGAGGGCGACGTACGTGCCGAGGGTCGCGCGTCGGTCGTGCTGAGCAACGCACGCCTGTTCTCGGGCCTGTTCGACCGGGCGTATCCGGAGGCACAGGAGGCGATCCAGCTCGCCGGGACGACCGACGACCCGCTGCCGTCGAGCTGGGCGGCGAACATCCTGGGAAGCATCGCGTTCTACCAGAACCGCTACACGGACGCCGAACGGTTCTTCAGCCAGGCCATCGACAAGTTCCGGGGCTGCGGCGATGTCGCGGGGTCCGCGAGCCCGCTGTGCAACCTGTCCCGTCTGCATCTCGCCACGGGGCGTGCCGACACCGCCGTGGCACTGGCCCGCCAAGGAACCGACATCTACCAGTCGTTGGGCCACACCCTGCGGGGCGCGAACGGCCGCTACGCCCTCGGGATGGCGCTGGCCAAGACGGGACAGCACAGCGAGGCGACGCAGCAACTGGACGAGGCGCTCCGGGTCTTCCGTGACAGCCGACAGCGCCTGTGGGAAGGGATGACGCTGTGCCGGCTCGCGGAGGTCGACCTGGAGGCACGTAAGCCGGCCCAGGCGGCGAGCAACGCCGAGATGGCGCTCACGGTGCTGCGCGGCATCGGCGGCGACTGGCGCCGGGGGCACGTGCTGACCGTCCTGGGCAAGGCGCTGAACGGCATCGGGCACGCCGGCCGGGCGCTGGTCTGCTGGCGCGAAGCCCTGGAGATCTATGAGCGGCTGGACTCGCCGGAGGCCGCCGAGGTGAGGGGACTGCTCACACCGGTCGCCGCCTGAGGACGTCGGCGGCGTCGGGGGCGTTCATCATTCGTTTATCGCCGCCAGGCACTCTCGACGTGTCGATCCGTCGCGTCGGGGGGCAGGCGGGACGACCTTCGGCCGTCGTCTATGGTGAACGGCCGCGAGCAGCCCGTCCGGCGGTCCTCGGGGGAATCGCCGGACGGGCCTCGCAGTTCCGCAGGGATCCACCAAGGGGAGGCACCACCCATGAGCAACACCGAGAAGGACCCGGTCCTTGAGCCCGACAACACCCACGTCACCGACGCGGACAGCGGCGAGGAGATCAAGCCGCTCAACACCCACGTGACGAGCAGCCCGATCAAGCCGCTCAACACCCACGTGACGAGCACCGAGGACGAGGGCGAGGCCACCACGGACAACACCCACGTCACGGACAACCCGGCCTGACCGGCAGACACCACAGAACCTTTTCCCACACGGGGATCGGCCGCGGCGGCGCGGAGGGGGAGCCGCCGCGGCCGACGTGTGTCAAGGGGAAGCTCGGCCCCCTCGGGGGACGTGGAGTGGGATCGCGGCGTTCACCGCCTGATCATTGATCACATCCCTTGGTTAATCGGCTATTTGGTCCCCGCAGGTGTAAACGCGCATAGAACAGGCCGATCATCTTGACATGAACCTGCTGTCCGATGGACGGGCGGCAGCCTCATGGAGGTGTGGGATGCACCGCAGACTCGGTACCGCACTTGCAACCTCGGCCCTCACGATCGTCACCGTCGTCGCCACCGCGACCGCGGCCGACGCCGCTCCCGCCGACAAGCCTCAGGTCCTGGCCAGTTGGACCCAGACCAGCGCGAGCAGCTACAACCTCTGGGGCGCGGCCCGGGCCAACCAGGGCGCCTGGGCGGCCTACGGGTTCGACTGGTCCACCGACTACTGCTCCTCCTCGCCGGACAACCCCTTCGGCTTCCCGTTCCAGATGTCCTGCGCCCGCCACGACTTCGGCTACCGCAACTACAAGGCCGCCGGCACGTTCAGCGCCAACAAGTCCCGCCTCGACAGCGCCTTCTACGAGGACCTCAAGCGCGTCTGCAACAACTACGGCGGCGCCACCAAGACCGCCTGCAACAGCACCGCCTGGACGTACTACCAGGCCGTTCGCGCCTTCGGTTAGCCGGAGCAGCGGGGCGCCGGCCGTCCCTCAGCCGGCGTCCCGCAACCGCCCCTTCACCACCTTCCCGCTCGCGTTCCTCGGCAGCTCCGCCACGAACTCCACCGACCTCGGCACCTTGTAGTTCGCCATCTCCCGCCGGGACCACGCCATCAGGTCGTCCGCCGTCAGGACCGCCCCGGGACGCCGGACCACATACGCCTTGCCCACTTCCCCCAGGCGGTCGTCCGGTACGCCGATCACCGCCACGTCGGAGACATCCGGGTGCAGGGCGAGCACCTGCTCGATCTCCGCCGGGTACGCGTTGAAGCCGCCGACGATGTACATGTCCTTGATGCGATCCGTCACCCGCAGGTTCCCGGCCCCGTCCAGCACGCCCACGTCCCCCGTCCGCAGCCAGCCGTCCTCCGTCACCGCCTCCGCCGTCGCCCGCTCGTCCTCGTAGTAACCGCGCATGACGTTGAAGCCCCGGACCAGGACCTCCCCCGGTTCCCCCGACGGGGCGTCCACCCTCACCTCCGTCCCAGGTATCGCCCGTCCCGAGGTCGACGCGATCACCGTCGGGTCGTCGCCCCTGCGGCACATGGTCACGATCCCGCTCGCCTCCGAGAGGCCGTACGCCGTCAGGACCGTCGCCACCCCCAGTTCCGAGCGCAGCCGCTCCACCAGGCGCAGCGGCACCACCGCCGCCCCGGTGACCACAAGGCGCAGCGCCGAGAGGTCGAAGGCCGCGCGGGACGGGTGGTCCAGGAGGGACTGGAGCAGTGTCGGCGGCCCGGGCAGCACCGACACACCCTCCGCCGCCACATTCGCCAGCACCGTGTCCACGTTGAACACCGGCTGCGGGATCATCGTCGCCCCGCGCATCAGGCAGGCGATCACCCCGGCCTTGTAGCCGAAGGTGTGGAAGAAGGGGTTCACGATCAGATAGCGGTCCCCCAGCCTCAGGCCCGCCAGGTCGCTCCAGATCTCGTACGCCCTCAGCGTCTGCCCATGCGTGATCACCGCCCCCTTCGGGCGGCCCGTCGTCCCCGAGGTGTAGACGATGTCCGACGGCGACGACGGGCCCACGTCGACCGGGTCGCCGGCCAGCCCCTCCCCGCTCGCCAGGAAGTCCTTCCAGGTCCGGAAGTCCGCCGGCGCGTCGTCCGCCAGCACCACCACCTGCTCCAGCTCCGGCAGCGACGCAAGGCCCACCCGCCGCAGCGAGGCCACGTAGGACGTCCCCAGGAACGTGCCCGTCACGAACAGCAGCCGCGCCCCGCACCGCCGCAGCACATCCGCCGCCTCCGCCCCCTTGAACCGGGTGTTCAGCGGCACCAGCACCGCCCCCGCCGACACCGCGCCCAGCGCCGCCACGATCCAGTCCAGGGAGTTCGGCGCCCAGATCGCCACCCGGTCGCCCGGCCGGACCCCGTTCACGACACACGCCGCCGTGGAGCGGGACACCCGCGAACCCAACTCCGCGTACGAGATCCGCGTACGCCCCTCCACCACCGCCTCGGCATCCGCGTACCGCTCGGTCGCGTAGCGGACGAGTCCCGGAATGCTGCCCCACTCCACGTCACCGCGCACAACAGCCCCCAAACCAGTAGCTGACTGTCCGTCAGATTAGCGGTAACCTGACGCACTGTCAGCCGACGGGAGGGGCCAACAGCATGGTCGGGATCAAGGACGCCACCGCCATCGTGGGGATCGGACAGACCCGGTTCGCCAGGCAACTCCCCGAGGACGAGCGCACCCTCGCCTGCCGAGCCGTCCTCGCCGCGCTCGACGACGCCGGGATCGCGCCGAGCGAGGTCGACGCGCTCGCCTCGTACACCATGGAGGAGACGGACGAGGTGGAGCTGGCCAAGGCCGTCGGACTCGGTGACCTCACCTTCTTCAGCAAGGTCGGCTACGGAGGCGGCGGTTCGTGCGCCACCGTCGCCCACCTCGCCGCCGCCATCGCCGCAGGGCAGGCCACCGTCGGCGTCGCCTGGCGCTCACGCAAGCGCGGCAGCGGGCCGCGGCCCTGGACCAACACCGACGTCCAACTCCCCACGCCCGCCCAGTGGACCCGCCCCTACGGCCTGCTGCGGCCCGTCGACGAGATAGCCATGCTCGCCCGCCGCCATATGCACGAGTACGGCACCACCCGCGACCACCTCTTCAACGTCGCCCTCGCCTGCCGCAACCGCGCCAATCAGAACCCCGCCGCGATCATGTACGACCGCCCCCTCACCCGCGAGATGTACATGACCTCCCGCTGGATCAGCGAACCCCTCTGCCTCTACGACAACTGCCTGGAGACGGACGGCGCGTTGGCCTGCGTCGTCGTCAGCAGTGAGCGGGCCCGGGACTGTGCCCAGCGGCCCGTCTACGTCCACTCCGCCGCCCAAGGGCTCCCCGCCCAGCACCACGGCATGGTCAACTACTGGAACGACGACCCCCTCACCGGCCCCGCCTGGACCGCCGCCCGGCACCTGTGGAAGCACGCCGATCTCACCCCGCAGGACATCGACGTCGCCCAGATCTACGACGCCTTCACCGCGCTCGTCCCGCTCTCCCTGGAGGGCTACGGCTTCTGCGGGCGAGGAGAAGGCGGCGCCTACACCGAACAGGGCGCCCTGGAGATCGGCGGACGGCTCCCCCTCAACACCGGCGGCGGAGGGCTCTCCGAGGCCTACGTCCATGGCTTCAACCTCATCACCGAAGGCGTCAAGCAGCTCCGCGGCACCAGCACCGCCCAGGTCCCCGGCGCCGCCACCTGCCTCGTCACCGCCGGCGAGGGCGTACCCACCTCCGCACTGCTCCTACGGAACTGAGGAGTTGATCCACGGATGCTCTCCCCCGTCACCGACCCCGACGGCGCCCCCTTCTGGCAGTACGCCGCCCGGGGCGAACTCCGCGTCCAGGCCTGCGCCGAGTGCGGCGAACCCCGCTTCCCGCCCCGGCCGTGCTGTCCGCACTGCCAGTCCTTCGCCGGCGAGTGGCGGCCCCTGAGCGGGCACGGCCGCATCTGGTCCTACGTCGTCCCCCACCCGCCCCTCCTGCCCGACTACGCGGCGCAGGCGCCGTACAACGTCGTCCTCGTCGAGCTCACCGACGCGCCCCGCATCCGCCTCGTCGGCAATCTGGTCAGGGGGGCCGACGCGCCTTTGAACTCCGTGGACGCGGACCGGCTCCGGATCGGCGCCAAGGTCCAGGCCGTGTTCAGCCGTAGCGGTCTCCCGCAGTGGGTTCTGGAGCGTCCATGAGCCTGGACATCACCGCCGACAAGGACACCGGTGTCGCCGTCGTCTCCCTGAACCGGCCCGACAGGCTCAACGCCATCGACCTGGCTGCGGCACAAGAACTCACCGACGCCTGGCGGGCGTTCCGCTTCGACGACTCCGTCCGCGCGCTCGTCCTCACCGGCGCCGGGGAGCGGGCCTTCTGCACGGGGATCGACCGTGGGGTGCTCGTCGAGCAGCCCGACTCGCCGTACATGCAGGATGATCCGTTGCTGGGCATCGGGCCCAAATCCCATGACCTCTGGAAGCCCGTCATCGCCGCCGTGCACGGCATGGCCTGCGGCGGGGCCTTCTATCTGCTGGGCGAGTGCGATTTCGTCGTCGCCGACTCCACGGCCACCTTCTTCGACCCGCACACCACCTACGGCATGGTCAGCGCCTACGAGTCCATGCTCATGGCGCAGCGGATGCCCGCGGGCGAGGTCGCGCGCATGATGCTCATGGGCACCGCCGAGCGGATCTCCGCCCGGCGGGCCCATGAGGTGGGACTGGTATCCGAAGTAACCGACGAGGGCGGCGACTTGAAAGCGGCACTCGCGTGCGCCACCGTCATGGCCGGGTACCCCACCGAGGCCGTCCAGGGCACCGTCCGCGCCCTCTGGGCCGCCCAGGAGGCCGCCCGCGCCCAGGCCTTCGCCCAGGCGCCGCATCTCATCGCGCTGGGGAACCTGCCCGCCGAGCGGCAGGCGGAGCTGTTCGCGGGGCGTCGGGGCGGTGACCCCCGGGTGAGGTGAAGGCCGTCAGACGGACGGCATCGGTTCCGCCTCGCAGCGGTCGGCCTTCGCCGCCTCGGCCGCGTCGGTGAGGTCGACCTGGACCTCCACCGTGTCGTTCGCGGGGACGACCTGGTCAGTGCCAGAACCACCCATGCCGTTACTGGTGTGAACTTGAGCTTGCGCCCCCGAAGATCCATGACCCGCAGCCCGCTGATCACCTCTCGCGGTCATGCCACTGCATGGCGACCGATGCGTCCTCGGCGTAGCGTCTGGGGTGAGAGCGGCGTCAGGGCCGCTCCCGGCAGCGACGGCCGCCGTCTGGGCCCCCTTCCGTGCACCGGTACGACGGCCGTCCCCCGCGGGCCTGCCTGACAAATCCCCGTCATCCGCCCGTAGGGCGGGCCGGGCGGCGGCGATGGGGGTGCCCCCGCGCGAGCGTGTTCGAGCGTGGGGGAGCGTGCGATCGCAAGGCGCCGGAGCGCCCTCGTGGCGGAGCCACGTGGGCGGTTCGGCAACGCGGCTGGGTGTCCCCCCTCTGGGGGAGTGCATGCCAGACGCCGCCGGGCAGGCGGGGATCTGTCAGGCAGGCCCTAGCCGGTGCGCGCGGTACCCGTGCCCTTCTCCGCGTCCAGCGCGTAAACGCACCGGTCCTTGCTGCACGCGTACACGACGCCGTCCCGCACCACCGGCGAACCGGTGATCTCGCCGCCGGTCGCCAGCTTCCAGCGCAGCCGCCCGTCGTCGGCCTTGAGGGTGTAGAGCAGGTGGTCGGTGGAGCCGAAGTGGATACGGCCCTCCGCCACCGAGGGCGCCCCGACGATGTCCCCGCCCGCCTGGAACCGCCACTTGGGCGTTCCGGTGACGGCGTCCAGCGTGTACAGGCCCTTGCCGCTTCCCACATGCACATGGCCCGCGGCCACCAGCACCGGCTCGATGGACGATCTCGCCTCCGTCGCGATCCGCCAGCGGTCGCGGCCGTCGGTGGCGTCCAGGGCGTACACCGTGCCGAGGTAGTCGGCGAGATACACGCCGCCGCCCGTCACCGCCGGGCCCGGTACGAAGGTCGGCGGGCAGAGGAAGACCGCCGGGGCCTCGAAGTGCCAGCGGACCTGGCCGGAGGAGACGTCGAGGGCGAGGACGCGGGTGCCCGCGGAGACGTACACATAGCCGTCCACCGCCTGCGAGACCCGGACCGGTACGCCGCCGCAGGAGGCCGCGTCGCCGATGGGGTACGACCAGCGCTCGTCGCCCGTGCGGGCGTCGAGGGCGCGCAGGCGGGCGTCCTGCCAGACGTAGACCGTGCCCTCGTGGAGCGCGGGGCCCGCCTCGGGGGACTCGAAGTCGGTCTGGGCGCCGGTGAGCTCCCACAGCTTCTGACCGGTGGACGCCTCCCAGGCCTGGACCCCGCCGCCGCGGGTGCCGGTGACGACCGTGCCGCGTTCGGCCTTGAGCGAGTAGACCCAGGCGTCCGTCGGCAGCCGCCACAGGTCGCCGCCCTCACGGCAGTCCAGCGCGAAGAGGGTGGGGCCGTCGGAGGCGTGGATACGGCCGTCCGCGACCGCCATCGACCAGGCGACGTCCCTGGTCTTGAAGCGGCGGCGGCCGGTGCCGACATCCAGGGCGTGCACCTCGAAGGAGGTGACGTAGACCAGGTCGCCGGAGACCGCCGGGGTGCCCCACACGTCGTTGGACATACGGAACCGCCAGGGGCGCCAGCCGCTCGCCGTCTCCGGGGGCGCGGTGGGTGCCGCGGGCACCGCGGGGTCGGCGCCGTTGACTCCGGGGCGGGGCTTGGACCAGCTCGCGACCAGGCCGGCTTCCGGCGGCGGTGCCTTCACGGCGGCGGCGCGGGCGTCGGCGACGCGCGGTCCGGGTCCGATCGGGACCTGGGCGCCCGCCAGGCGCACCGGGCCGGTGTCGGGGGCGCCGGCGGGGACCGGGGGCGCGTGGGCGGGCGGGGGCGGCACCGCACGGCCGGCGCTGCGGCTCCCGGGGCCGGTCTTGGCAGGCGGGCGGCCGTTGCGGCGGGCCTCGATCAGGCTCACCGCCCGCTCGGGCAGCCACGCCGACGCCGTACCGCTGTCGTCCGAGCCGGAGCCGAAGAGGTGGGGGGCGAGCTGGGCCTGGAGGTCGGCCGGGTTCGGGCGGCCCGTCGCCTCCATCTGCATACAGGACTCGATCAGCGGGCGCAGTTCGTCCGGGAGGCCCTCCAGGTCGGGGCCCTCGCGGAGGAGCATGAAGACCGTCTCCACCGGGTTGGCGCCATGGAAGGGCGGATGGCCCGTCGCCGCGAACACCAGCATCGAGCCCAGCGAGAAGACATCGCTCGCGCCGGTGACGCTGCGGGAGTCCTTCGCCTGCTCGGGGGACATGTAGGCGGGGGTGCCGACGGCGACGTTCGTCATCGTCAAACGGGTGTTCGAGACGCCGGACGCGATGCCGAAGTCGATGACCCGGGGGCCGTCCTCCACGACGAGGACGTTGGAGGGCTTCAGGTCACGGTGGACAAGGCCCGCGCCGTGGATCGACTGGAGCGCCTCCGCCACACCCGCCGCCAGCCAGCGCACCGCCTGGGCCGGAAGGGGCCCGCACTCGTTCACTATCTCTTCGAGGGAGGGCGCGGGGACGTACGCGGTGGCCAGCCACGGCACGGCCGCACGCGGGTCGGCGTCGACCACGGCCGCCGTGTAGAAGCCGGAGACGGCCCGGGCCGCCTCGACCTCGCGTGTGAAGCGGACGCGGAAGAGCTGGTCCTCGGCGAGCTCCGTGCGGACCGTCTTGATCGCCACGCGCCGGCCGGACGCCGAGCGCGCGAGATAGACCAGCCCCATGCCGCCGGCGCCCAGCCGTCCCAGCACCTCGAACGGCCCGATTCGCCGCGGATCGTGCTGTGTCAGCTGATCCACCACTTGCCTGCCACCTCCCCGTACGGGCCGCGTCACCCACGTATGTACGCGACCCCGTGCAGCGTCTCACCACCGCACCGCCATGGCGGCACGCACCCCGATTCTTCCTGTCCGGGGGCGTGGTTGCGAACCCGGGGTCGAATCGGGGTGTCTTTGGACAAAAGCCTCAGTTCAAGCGCTGCAGCAGCGCGAACGACGCCCCCTGATTGTCCGTGACGACGGCCACGGTGCCGTACGACGTCTCGAAGGGTGGCGCCTGGACGCGTCCCCCCAGCCGTTGCACCGCCCCGACGGCCTCCTCGCAGTCCTCCACCCGGAAGTGGACGAGGAAGTGCGGCGGCATCTCGGCGGGGAAGACGTCCGAGACGGGGGCGCGGCCGAAGTCGGGTTTGGAGTCGGGCCCGAACAGGGCGTCGTGGAAGAGGTCGCCGTAGAAGTCGTTGACGGTGTCGGTGTCCCGCGCGTACAGCTGCACCCAGGCGAAGGTGCCGGGTGCGTGGCGGCGGCCGAAGCCGGGGTGGCTGCCCGCCTGCCAGAGCCCGAAGACGGCACCCTCGGGGTCGGTGACCAGGGCCGTGACGCCCTCCCCCTCGCCCACCTCCACGGGTGCCGTGACGATCTGCCCGTCCGCCGCCCGGATCCGCCGGACCAGCGCCTCGACGTCCGGGGTGGCGAAGTACACCGTCCAGACGGTCGGCATCCGCCCGTCCACCTTGGGGACGAGCGCCGCGACCGGCTCCCCCTCCTGCAAGGCATAGGACCCTTCGAAGCTCCACCCGAAGAGTTCACCGTAGAACCGCTTGCCCGCCTCGACGTCGGGGAGCTGGGCGTCCACCCAGCAGGGGACGCCCTCGACATACCCGGATGCCCTGTTTTCGGCCATGTCGCCAAAGTAACGGCCTCTCACGCACGCCGCAGACCAGGCACACCACGCTCTCCGCCCTCGTGCACCCCATTTGCAGTCGGCCGAATCGCGCTCCGATCACCCCTCGGTAAGCTGACGGCATGACAGGACAAGTGCGTACCGTCGACGGCCGCGTGGCCGGCCGGCGTGGGCAGGCGACCCGGCAGAAGCTGCTCGACTGCCTCAGCGAGATGCTCAGCTCCTCCCCTTACCGGGACGTCAAAGTCATCGATGTCGCCCGGAAGGCGGGCACTTCGCCCGCCACCTTCTACCAGTACTTCCCGGATGTCGAAGGCGCCGTCCTGGAGATCGCCGAGCAAATGGCCGCCGAGGGCGCCGGGTTGACCGAACTCCTCGCGGGGCGGTCGTGGGTCGGCAAGTCCGGCTGGCAGACCGCGCAGGAACTAGTCGACGGATTCCTGGAGTTCTGGCGGAAGAACGACGCGATCCTGCGCGTGGTCGATCTCGGCGCCGCCGAGGGCGACAAGCGCTTCTACAAGCTCCGGATGAAGATCCTCAACTCGGTGAACAACTCCCTCGCGGACGCGGTCGCGGAGTTGCAGGCCAAGGGCAAGGTCGACAAGGACGTCAACCCGGCCGCGGTGGCGGGCTCGATCGTCGCGATGCTCGCGGCGGTGGCCTCGCACCAGAAGGGCTTCCAGACCTGGGGCGTCAAGCCGGCCGAACTCAAGCCGAACCTGGCGCTGTTGGTGCATCTGGGCGTGACCGGCAAGAAGCCGACGAAGTAGCGCCCACCCTTTTACCAGGCCCCCAAGTCCTGTCTGGCAGGCGGCTGTTCACTCCGGTGGACGGCCGCCTGCCGTGCTATGCGGGCAGCGGACGGTCGCGTACGACGTGCTTCATCACCAGCGTCGAGGTCAGCCGCTGCACCCCGGGCAGAGCGGCCAGGCGCTCGTCGTACAGCCGCTGGAAGGCGGCGAGGTCGGCCGTCGCCACCCGCAGCAGATAGTCGGGCTCCCCGAACAGCCGCTGTGCGTCCAGGACATGCTCGATCTCGCCGATGGCCCGCTCGAACTCAGCGACGGTGTCCCGGTCCTCCTGCCGCATCGAGACGAAGACCAGCGCCTCGAAGGTCAGCCCCACGGCGGTCGGCTCCACCACGGCCCGGTAGCCGCTGATCGCCCCCGAGCGCTCCAGCTCGCGCAGCCGCCGGTGGCACGGCGAGACGCTGAGCCGCACCCGCCCGGCCAGCTCGGTCACGGTCAGCCGCCCGTCCTGCTGGAGCTCGGCAAGGATTTTCCGGTCTACGTCGTCCATGGGGCAAATCTTGCCTCAGTACACGCGATCACGAGCAAACTTCGGGAGCACTTTCGGGCCATTCCCGCCTAATGTCCCCACCATGGACTCCGGAACCCTCCTCTCCTTCCTCGCCCTCGACCTGCTGCTGGTCTGCGTGCCGGGCGCCGACTGGGCGTATGTGATCTCGGCGGGGCTGCGCGGCGGCAAGGTGGCGACGGCCGTCGGCGGCCTGGTGAGCGGCTACGCCCTGCACACGGCCCTGGCGGCGGCGGGCCTCGCCGTCCTGGTCGCGAGCAAGCCCGCGCTGCTGACCGGCCTGACGGTGGCCGGGGCGGCGTACCTGGTGTGGCTCGGGTGGAGCGTGCTGCGCCGGCCGGTGGTGCCCGGGGAGGCGGCGACCACCGGTGACCGGGTCTTCCTGCGCGGGGCCATGATCAGCGGCCTGAACCCGAAGGGCCTGCTGCTGTACCTGTCCGTCCTGCCGCAGTTCCTCGTCACGGGCGGCGGCCATCTACCGGTCCCCGCCCAGACCGCCGTCCTCGGCCTGCTCCACATGGCGTGCTCCGCGGCCGTCTATACGGCGGTCGGCGTCGGCGCCCGCGCGCTCCTCTCCGCCCGCCCGGCGGCGGCCCGCGCGGTCACCCGGACCTCCGGGGCGGCGATGCTCGGCATCGGGGCGTTCCTGCTGGTCCAGCGCACGCTATGACTCTCGTCGTACGACCCTGAAGAGCCGGATCTCCCGCTCCACCCGCGCCTGATAGGTGGCATACGGCGGCCAGAAGGCCAGCGCCGCCTTCCATACGGCCGCCCGTTCCTCCCCCTCCAGCAGATGCGCGGTCACGGCGATGTCCGCGCCCTTCCAGTTGATCTCGGCGTCGGGATGGGCGAGGAGGTTCGCGGTCCACGCGGGGTGGCCGGTCCTGCCGAAGTTGGAGCCGATGAGGAGCCAGGTCCCCTTCTCCGGTTCTGGCATACAGGCGAGCGGCGTCCGGCGGGGCAGGCCGCTGCGAGCGCCGGTGGAGGTGAGGATCACCCCGGGCAGCAACTGTGCGCTGAGCAGCACACGGCCCCGGGTGACCCGGTGCACGGCACGGTCCAGGGCCGGGATCACATGCGGGGCGACCTTGGCGAAGCCGCGCGTCGAGGACACCTTCTGCACGATCCGGACGCCGATCACACCGTCACCTCGAAGAGCCGCGCCACCTCGGCCGCGTACGCCCGCAGCCGGTGCACGGGCCCGAACAGCAACTCGTCGCCCGCGCCCCGCTTGAAGTACAGGTGCACATCGTGCTCCCAGGTGAAACCGATGCCCCCGTGCAACTGAATCGCCTCCCCGGCGGCACACCGCAACGCCTCCAGCGCCTGAGCGAGGGCGAGCCCGCCGACGGGTTCTTGGTGGGCGGGGGCGGGGCCGGCGAAGGCTTCCCGGCCGGCGGGGGCGAGCCCGGCGAAGGCTTCCCGGCCGGCGGGGGCGAGCCCGGCGAAGGCTTCCCGGCCGGCGGGGGCGAGCCCGGCGAAGGC